>JBBJOU010000116.1:0-6798 GCA_037724305.1 Acidimicrobiales bacterium | reverse complement strand
CATCACCGCCGGACGAGCCGTCAGTGGCGCATCGCTGGCCCCGGTGCTGCACCCGGCCACCACGTGGTCGGTGGCATCGGTGGACGACCACCGCCGCGACGCGCGCGCGCCGCGGTCGACGAGCTACTACTCCCGTTACGGCAGCCCGACGGTGCACGAGTTCGAGGACGCGGTGGCCGAGTTGGAGGGGGCCGAGTGCGCGCTCGCCACCTCGTCGGGCATGGCCGCCATCACCGCGGTGGTGCTGGGCCTGTGCTCGGCCGGCGACCACGTGGTGACCACCCGCCAGCAGTTCTCGGTCAGTAGCGCGTTCTTCACCGCGCACTGCCCCCGCTTCGGCATCGAGGTCACCTTCGTCGACGGCACCGACGCCGGGGCGATCGCGGCGGCCGCCGCGGCGCGACCGACCCAGCTCGTGTACGCCGAGACCCCGGCGAACCCGGCGCTCACCCTCGTCGACCTTGCCGCCCTCGGCTCGATCACCGGCCCCTTCACCGTGGTCGACTCGACCTTCGCCGGCCCGGTGGTGCAGCGTCCCCTCGACCACGGTGTCGACCTGGTGGTGCACGCCGCCACCAAGGGTATGGCCGGCCACAACGACGCCCTCCTCGGGGTGCTCGCCGGTCGGCGCGAGATCGTCGAGGCGGTGTGGGGGTGGCACGTGGTGGCCGGTGGCCAAGCGTCGCCCTTCGACGCCTGGAACGGCATCCGCGGCCTGCGCACCCTGCCCATCCGGGCGCGGCGCCAGGCCGAGACCGCGCTTCACCTGGCCCGGCTGCTCGAGGCCCACCCGGCGATCGCCCGGGTCAGCTACCCCGGCCTCGACAGCCATCCCCAACGCCAGCTCGCCCGGCGCCAGATGGCCACCGGCGGCACCGTGCTCGCCGTCGAGCTGGCCGGCGGACTGACGGCGGCCACCACCTTCGTCGAGTCGTGCCACCTGGCCCGCCTGGCCCTCTCGCTGGGCGGGCCCGAGACGCTGCTCACCCACCCGGCCTCCACCATGCCGGGCCTGCACCCGAGCGAACGGGCCGAGCTGGACGTCGGCGACGGCCTCGTGCGCATCTCGGTCGGCCTCGAGCACGCCGACGACATCGAGGCCGACCTGCGCCAGGCCCTCGACGTCGCCACCGCTCGAAGTGCACCTTGACCGGAGCGGTCGCAATCCGGGAGGGTGGGTCCCATGAGTGACGCATGGGGCTTCGAAACCCGCCAGATCCACGCCGGCCAGTCGCCCGACAGCGCGACCAACGCCCGAGCGGTCCCCATCTACCAGACGACGTCGTACACGTTCCGCGACACCGACCATGCCGCCGCGCTCTTCGGCTTGGCCGAGGTCGGCAACATCTACACCCGCATCATGAACCCGACCCAGGGTGTGCTCGAGGCCCGAATCGCCGCGCTCGAGGGTGCGCCCGACACCGCCCTCGGCATCCCCGGCGCCCTCGCCGTGTCGTCGGGCCAGTCGGCGGAGACGCTGGCCATCCTCACCCTGGCCTCGGCCGGTGACCACATCGTGTCGGCGGCGTCGCTCTACGGCGGTACCTACAACCTGTTCCACCACACGCTGCCCAAGCTCGGCATCGAGGTCAGCTTCGTCGACGACCCCGACGACCTCGACGCCTGGGCCAAGGCGATCCAGCCCAACACCAAGGCGTGCTTCGGCGAGACGATCGGCAACCCCAAGAACGACTTCCTCGACCTGGCCGGCATCAGCGGCGTGGCCCACGACGCCGGCGTGCCGCTCATCGTCGACCACACCGTGGCCACGCCGTGGCTGTTCCGCCCGCTCGAGCACGGGGCCGACATCGTGGTCCACAGCCTCACCAAGTTCATGGGCGGCCACGGCACCTCCATCGGCGGCGCCATCGTCGACGGCGGCGGCTTCGACTTCTCGGCCAGCGGCCGGTTCCCGGGCTTCACCGAGCCCGACCCCAGCTACCACGGCCTCGAGTACTGGAAGGCGCTCGGGCCGGGCGCGTTCATCCTCAAGGCGCGGGTGCAGATGCTGCGTGACCTCGGCGCGGCGGTGACCCCGTTCAACGCTTTCCTGTTCCTGCAGGGCATCGAGACGCTGAGCTTGCGCATGGAGCGCCACTCGTCCAACGCCGCGAGCGTCGTCGGGTTCCTCGACGGCCACCCCCAGGTCGAGCGCATCGCCTGGGCCGGCCTGCCCTCTTCGCCGTGGCACGAGCGGGCGACGGCGCTCACCGGGGGCCGGGGCTACGGCTCGGTGCCGGCCTTCATCATCAAGGGCGGCCTCGCAGCCGGGAAGCGCTTCGTCGAGGCGTTGGTGCTGCACAGCCACGTGGCCAACATCGGCGACGTCCGCAGCCTGGTGATCCACCCGGCGTCGACCACCCACAGCCAGCTCACGCCGGTCGAGCAGGGCACCAGCGGCGTCGAGCCCGGCCTGGTGCGCCTGTCGGTCGGCCTCGAGACGATCGACGACATCCTCGCCGACCTCGAGCTCGGCTTCGCGGCGGCGCAGGGCTGACGCTGCGCTTCGTCCTCGTCGACGTCTTCACCGACGTCGCCCTCGCCGGCAACCAGTTGGCGGTGGTGCTCGACGGCGCCGCGCTTCCCGACGACCGCCGCCAGGCCGTCGCCGCCGAGTTCGGCTTCTCCGAGACCACCTTCACCGGTCCGCCGTCGCACCCCACGGCCGGCGACGTGCGGGTCCGCATCCACACGCCGCTGCTCGAGCTGCCGTTCGCCGGCCACCCCACGCTCGGCACCGCGGTAGCCGTCGCCGCCGAGCGCGCCCTCCCCGGGGGCAGCGTGCTGACCCTGGAGCTCGGCGTCGGCGGTGTGCCCGTCGAGCTCGACGCCGACGGCGGTGGCGGATGGATGCGCCAGCCCGTCCCGACCGTGGCGGTGTGGCCCGCCGACCGCCACGGCGCCCTCCTGGCCGCCCTCGGGCTCGACCCATCCGTGGTGGTCGCCCCTGTCGAGCGCTACGACAACGGCGTGCCGCACGCGTTCGTGGTCGTCAGCAGTCCCGACGTGGTGGCCGGCTGCACGCCCGACCTGGGCGCGCTCGGCGCGGTGGCGCCCGGCTGCGGGGTCAGCGTGTGCGCCATCACCGGGGAGACCGCCGCCGTCACCCGCATGTTCCACCCGTCGGCGGGCGTGGCCGAGGACGCCGCCACCGGTTCGGCCGCCGGGCCCCTCGCGCTCCACCTGCTGCGCCACGGCCTCCTCTCGCCCGGCCGTGAGCTGGCCATCGACCAGGGGGCCGCCATCGGGCGTCCCAGTCGCCTCCTGGCCCGGGTCGAGGGCCTTCCCGACGCCGTCGCCGCCGTCGCTGTCGGCGGTCGCGCCGTCATCGTGGGTACGGGCGAGCTCCGCCTCTGACCGGCCGTGCAGGTTCTTTGTGGCCTGGACCACCTTGACGGTGGCTGAGTCGACGAAGAACGGGCTTCAGGCGGGCGGGTCGAGCGGTCCCCGGAACGTGCCGTCGGCGCCGAGGCGACGCTCCTCGAGCACGTCGACCTCGCCGTCGCCGTCGAGGTCGGCGGCGGTGATCTCCACACCGTCGACGATGTCAGGCACGCCGTCGCCGTCGAGGTCGACGGCCAGCGACTCGGTGATGCGCAGCGTTTCGGGGGTCCCGTCGTCGTTTTGGTCGACGACGATCGTCTCGCGCACGTGGATGGCGTCGGGCTGGCCGTCGCCGTCGACGTCGTAGACCGTCGTCTCGAGGGTGCCGGCGCCCTCGGGCACACCGTCGCCGTCGAGGTCCACGTCGAAGTCCTCGCTGGTGCGCACCACGGCGGGGTCGGCGGTGCCGGTGCCGTCGACGGGTACGGGAACGGTTTCGACATCGGGACGGGGCGACTCGGGAGCGGGGTCAACGGCCATCCGCGCACCGTACGCGACCCCGTGGCATGCGGCGGCATGCTCGGAGCGTGCCTGAGCTCCTCGAGGTGGAGATCTACCGACGACTGGCGGCGCGCACCCTGGGTCGGCCCATCGTCGGCGTCGACGCGCCCGATGCGTGGTTCCTGAAGGGCGGTCTCACCAAGGCACAGGTCACGGTGGCGTTGGTGGGCCGTTCCTTCGTCGCCGACCGGCGCACGGGGAAGCTGCTGCTGTTGGACCTCAGCGACGACCCCCGCCACTCCTCGGCCACCCTCGGCCTCCGGTTCGGCATGACCGGTCGGCTGCTGGTCGACGGCGGTCCCATGGAGAAGCTGACCTACGGCTCGAACCGCGACGTCCCGGCCTGGGACCGTTTCTCCCTCCGGTTCGCCGGGGGCGGTGAGTTGCGCGTGCGCGACCCCCGCCGGCTCGGCGGCATCGAGCTCGATCCCGAAGAGGCCCGCCTCGGCGTCGATGCCACTGCGCTCACCGCCGCCGCCCTGGGGGGCGTGCTGCGGGGGAGCGAGGCACCGGTGAAGGCCCGACTCATGGACCAGGCCCGCATCGCCGGGCTCGGGAACCTGCTCACCGACGAGTCCCTGTGGCGGGCCGGCGTCGACCCGGCCCGGCGGGCGGGCTCGCTCACGCCCGCCGACGTTCGCCGCCTGCACCACCACCTGCGCACCACCCTCGAGGTGCTCGGGCGGCGGGGCGGGTCGCACCTCGGTGACCTGATGGCCGCTCGGGTGCGGGGCGGCGTCTGCCCTCGCGACGCCACGCCGCTCCTACGTCGGACGGTCGCCGGTCGCACGACCTATTCCTGTCCCCGCCACCAGCGCTGACGACGCGTCGGCTCGTCGTCCGTGCCCGGGTGTCGCCGGCGGCGCTGACTACGCTCGGAGGGCCGGCGGGCGCGAGGAGGACTGTGTGGTGAGCATGGGCCTGCGGGCCACGACGAGGAGGCTGGCCGCCGGTGCAGCCGCGCTGCTCGTCTCCGTTGTCGCCTTTGTCCCTGGGCCCGCGACTGCGCAGGTCGATTGCGTGGCCGAGCCGGCCGACCCCGCCTGCGTTCCCGACGAGACGAGCACGACGGTCAACGGCGCCGCGACCGACGCCACCACCACGACGACCGAGGCCGAACCGGAGCGGACCACCACCACCGCCCGCCGGACGACGACCACCGAGACGCCCGACGACGTGCCGGTCGCCGAGCAGGACGACGAGGAGGTGGTCGAGGAGGTGGTCGAGGAGCCGATCACCACGCTGCCGGAGCGGCCGACGCTGCTGGTACCCGGGCCTCCCCTCGTCGAGCCGGCGTCCGTCGCGCCGGAGGTCGCCCAGCAGGAGCGTCCCGACCCGGCCGGCGAGCCGCTCGACACCGACCCGTCATCGTCGCCGGGCGACGACGACAGGACCCGCCGTACGGTCACCCTCGCCATCGCCGGTCTGCTGACGGCCGCCGTGCTGCTCGGTGGGCTGACGTGGTGGTACTGGCGCCGCACGAGGCCCACGGTGCCGGCCACGCCGATGGCGACGACACCGACGACCGACCCGCCGGCGGCCGACCCGCCGGTCGACGGCGCTGACGACGTCGACGGCTCGGCGCCGACCGGCGCCGGTCCGGCGCTCGCCCCGGAGGACGCCGACTGGCACGAGGAGCAGGTCCGCCCGCCGATGGCCTCGCCGCCCGGCCGGGTCACCGACCGGGCGCGGTAGGGTCCGACGATGCCAGAGGACCTCGATGTCGACGCCATGTTGACCCGGTTCCGCGAGCGGGCGCAGGCTGTCCGCAGCCGGACGCTCCCGCCGATCGGCGGCGACGAGCGGGCCCAGTTCATCAAGCAGGCGCAACTCGACTTCCAGGACTACGGCATCATCGGCGATGCCCAGGCCACCATGGAGGAAGGCATCCTGGTACTGCGCGTCGACCTCCGCCCGCCGGGCGCCGCCGAGGGTTGACCGGCATCGCCGGTACCGGTCCCGACCGCTTCGGGGCGGCCATCGCCGCCATCGACCGGGCCAACGCCGACGACCCGACCGTGATGACGGTCGACGGTGCGGCTCGACCGAAGGAACTGGTCCACGCCGAGCGGATGACCGCCTGGGTCCGGCGCCTCGACCCCGAGGCCGACGAGGCCCAGCTCCTGGCCGCCCGGGCCCACCACCTCCGCCGCTGGCTGTCACCGCGGACCGACCACCCCGAGGGTCGGGCCGGGTACCTCCGCTGGCGGTCCGCCCAGCGCAAGCGCCACGCCGCTGAGGTGGCCGAGATCCTCCTGGCGGTCGGCTACGACGACGAGCTCGTGGGGCGCGTCGGTGCCATCGTGACCAAGACCGGGCTGGCGCACGACCGTGACGTGCAGGTGCACGAGGACGCCCTCTGCCTGGTGTTCCTCGAGACCCAGCTCGAAGCGGTGACCGACCAACTCGGCGAGGACAAGGTGGTCGACGTCCTGGTGAAGACACTGACCAAGATGCGCCCGGAGGGCATCGCCGCGGCGCGAGAGCTCCCGCTCGATGCCCGCGGTCGGCGCCTGCTCGAACGGGCGGCGGCAGAACACCGCGGCTGACGCAGTGCCACGCCGGCCGGGAGGCCCCAGGAGGACGAGCAACTAGCCTCCGCGGGTCCACGACCGCAGAGGTGGGAGACGACGATGCTGTGCGCTGCGTGTGGAGCGACCAACCACGAGGGCACGACGTTCTGCACGAGCTGCGGCGCGCCGCTCGCGGCGGCGCCGCCAACCGGCTCGATCCCGCCGCCGCCGCCCCCCCCACCGCCCGGTGGCTCGATCCCGCCGCCGCCGCCGCCCCCCCCGCCCGGTGGCTCGATCCCGCCGCCGCCCGCCCCGCCACTCCTGCCCCCACCCGGGGCCCCGCCGCGGCCCCCCCTCCCTCCGCCGGTGTCGGGTCCGGGCGCCCCCCCGCCGCCCCCCT
>JBBJOU010000115.1:0-6810 GCA_037724305.1 Acidimicrobiales bacterium | reverse complement strand
GGGTGTAGTACGCGAACCGCGCCCCCATGAGGCGCTGACGGGCCAGGGCCAGCGCGACGCGTGACGTGTCGACGGTGATCCACCGCCGACCCCACTGCTCGGCCACGAAGGCGGTCGTCCCCGAGCCACAGGTCGGGTCGAGCACGAGGTCCCCGGGTTCGGTGCACATCAGCATGCAGCGCTGCACGACCTTGGTGTTCGTCTGTACGACGTAGACCTTGGGATCACCGAAGCCGGACGTCATCGTGTCCGTCCACACGTTGGTGAACGGGTACACCGGGAAGTCGTCGGCGTAGCGGACATAGTTGAGAGTTCGACCGGCGGCTATCAACCGACCCGCCGCGGCCAGTCGGCCGACGCCCGCCTCGTTCGTCTTCCAGTAGCCAGGGGCCGGCCTGAAGCGTCGACCGGCAAACTCAACCGGGAAGTCGCCGGGCGGACGTTGACTGATCATCGGAGATGTCCTGAACAGTCTCGATGCGGGATCTGCCAGTTCAGCGCCCGTCGCTCGCCGCAACGTGCCATCGGACGTGGCGAGCATCCGGTACTGCTCAGCGATGCTCGCGGAGTCAGCCTTGTCGCCGTAGACGCGCCGGAACCGCAGCGACTCTTTTGAACGAGCGAACCAGATGAGGTGATCCGCCACACCGGCGAGCAGCTCCGCGCTTGCGTTACCCGTCTTCTTGAACGTGATCAGCGAGACGAAGTTCTCGCTGCCGAAGACCTCGTCCATCAGGGACCGGACCAGGTGGACGTTCTCGTCGCCGATCTGGACGAAGCAGCTGCCACTCTCGGTCAGCAGGTCCCTGGCCGCCAGCAGGCGGTCCCGCAGGTAGTGGAGGTAGCTGTGGATGCCCAGCTCCCAGGTGTCGCGGAACGCCTTGATCTGCTCGACCTCGCGGCTGGTGTCCTCGTGCCTGCCGTCCTTGACGTCGCGCTTGCGGGCGCTGACCTGCCAGTTGGAGCCGAAGCGGATGCCGTACGGGGGGTCCAGGTAGACCATCTGGACCTTGCCCCGCAGGCGTTCGCGCTCGACCAGGCTGCCCATCACCGCCAGGCTGTCGCCGAGGATCATGCGGTTCGACCAGTTGGCGTCATGGGCGTAGAAGTCGACGAGGTCGAGTCCACCCAACCCGTCGAACGACTCGAACAGGGTCAGCTCCGGTTCGACCTCGCCGGCCGCCGCGGTGCGGCGCAGGTTCTCGATGAGGACCCGGGGGTCGACCTTCTCCTGGATGTAGAGCGGCGGCGCCGCCTCGGTGAGCAGGGCCGCCTCGTCGTCCTTGCCGCGCCACACCAGTTGCGGGTCGAGGCCGGGGTCGCGCACACCGGTCCACCACTTGGGGTCCTCGACGGCGGGCGACACGAAGTCGTGGGCGTCGGCGGTGGGGATGTTGGCCCGCTTGTCGCCGTGGACGATGGCCTCGACCGGGGTCGGTCCCGTGGGCTTGGGCTTGCGGGGGGGCAACGGTTCTTCCTCAGTCCCCGAGGCCGGTGACCGGGCCGTCGGCTCGTAGTTCGGCGATGGCCGCGCTCAACACGCTGGTGGCGTGGGTCATCTCGGTCAGCTCCACATAGCCCCAGCGGCCGAAACCGCGGTGGTGGTTGACGGCCCGGCACCAGAGCCCCCGGGCGGTGGCGGCCTTGGCCTCGACCGACAGGGGGGCGTGCACCGACTTCTCCGGGCCTGACACCTCGACGATGAGGGTGCGCTCGGCCACCTCGTCGCCCGGTTCGGGGGTGAGGCGGACCAGGAAGTCGGGGACGTAGTGCCGGGTGCGGCCCTCGTGGACGTAGGGGATCTCGAAGCCGAGGCGGTCGTTCTTGACGTAGCTGTGCACCTGGTGGTGGTGCTCGAGCACGTCGGCCACCTGCTCCTCCCAGCTGTTGCCCTTGGGGCCGTCGAGCACCACCAGGTTGACGTGCGACTTCGTGGCCGGCACCGCCACCTTGCGGGTGGCGAAGTCGACGCCGGCGGTGGAGCCCTCGCCGTCACCGACGCGGATCATGGGCAGCAGGATCTCGGGGCGGGCGTCGGGGTAGCTGACCACGTCGCGCGCCAGGTGCTCGGCGGCCCGGTGGCCGGCCTCGGCGAAGAGCAGCAGGCCGCAGAAGGCGTCGGGGCCGTAGGTGACCACCTCGTCCAGCCAGCGCTTGGCGATGGCGGCGAGCTGGGGGAACAGCCAGGGGCGCTCGGCGTCGTCGTGCACGGTGTAGTGGCGGGTGACGAGGGTGCGGGCCAGGGCGTAGGCGACCTGCTGGGGGCGGGCCGACCGGTACTCGGCGAGGCTGATCTCGGCCTCCTCGCCCACGATGCCGGCGAGCTCGACGTCGATCGCCACCTCGTTGCGCTCGACGTGGTAGGCGGCACGGGGGCCGAAGTCCTCGACGAAGGGGGCCTCGGGCACCTCGATGCGGTAGCCGTCGACCCGGGGGAAGCGGATCTCCAGGCCCGCCCGCTCGGGAAGCGCGTGGACGTGAACGGCGGGGCGTCGCGGGACGTCGGGGCCGGGGGTGACGGGGCCGTCGCCCACCCACAGGAAGGGGACGCCGTAGACGTCGGCGTACTCGGGCTCGAAGCGGCCCGCCTCGTTGACGACGTAGTTGCGCCGGCGCAGGCCCCGGCCGACCACCTGCTCGCACAACAGTTGGCTGCCGAAGCGACGCACCCCGAGGATGTGGCTGACGGTGTTGGCGTCCCACCCCTCGGTCAGCATCGACACCGACACCACGGCGCGCACCTGCTCGCCCAGCTCGCCGGGCTTGCCGACGGTGTTCATGACCTCGCGCAGGATGTCGGCGTCGGTGACGTCGTCGAGCGAGCCGTCACGGAGGCGCCGGGCCCGGGTGAACGCCTCGATCTCGCCGCCGGCGGCGGCCCGGAACTCATCGGACAGCAGGTCGCCGGATTCGAGCTGGGCGGAGTCGACCAGGATGGTACGGGGCCGGTCGCACGGCGTGCCGTACTCGTCCGCGTTGGCCAGCAGCGGGAGCCGGCCGGGCACGGTGCCGGTGCCGGCGATCCAGTCGTAGACCAGCTTCGACACCACCGTGTTGGGGCACACCACGATGAACACCGGCGGCGGCTCACCGTGGGGGGCGAGGTCGCGCTCCCAACGGGCGAAGGCATCGGCATAGGAGCGGTAGAGGCTCTCCAGCGCGCCCTGCAGGGCCTCGGGCGGGTTCCAGGCGACGCCGTCGATGTCGGCCTTGTGGCGGCGCTTCGGCAGTTCCTTGCCGACGAAGTCCCACAGGCGCAGGTAGGTGACCTGGGCGCCGGCAGCGTCGTCGTCGACGGGGATGCGGGGCACCTTGACGATGCCCGACTCGATGGCGTCCATGAGCGAGAAGTCGCTCACCGTCCACGGGAAGATGTAGCCCTCGTTCCAGCCCGACCCCTTCAGGTAGAACGGCGTCGCCGACAGGTCGAACACGGCCTTGACACCGACCTTGGCCCGCACCGCCGCCAGCCCCTTGAACCACACCCGGGCATCCACGTTGCGGGCCTCGGCCTCCTTGCGCTCCGCCGCGTCGAGCAGGCTCAACTCCACCGGATCCACTGCCGGCTTGTCCTGGTAGCAGTGGTGGGCCTCGTCGTTGAGCACCACGATCTCGCCCACCCGCTTGGGGTCGCCGAAGCCGCGCAGCACCCGGGTGGCGATGGCGTCGGGCGTCTCGCGGAACGGGTCGACGGCCTTGCCGTAGGTGAGCAGCCGGCGGGTGCCGCCGGCCACGCCGCGGATCTCCTTGGCGTCGCGGGGCAGGAAGGCGTGGTAGTTGACGATCTCGATCTCGGCCTCGGCCAGGCCCCGCCACATCTCCGCCGGCACCAGGTCGCGCACCCGGTAGTAGTTGGCGGGCTCCGACGGGCGGATCACCCGCAGCCGGTCGCGGATGGTGATGCCGGGCGTGACGACGAGGAACCGCTTGGCGAAGCGGACGTCACGGGGGTTGGCCACCTTGTTCAGCGTCTGCCAGGCGATGAGCATGGCCATCACCACGGTCTTGCCGCTGCCGGTCGCCATCTTCAACGCGATGCGGGGCAGGCCGTCGTTGTGGATGCGGTTCTGCTCGTCGACCCGGGTGCGGAAGTCGGGCTCGCCGCTCCGCCCGGCCGCCTCGGTGAGGTAGACGGCGGTCTCGGCTGCCTCGCGCTGGCAGAACAGCACCGGGTCCTCGCGCTCGGGCGGCGCCGCCGCCCAGTACTCGAGCAGCTTGCGGCTCACCGGGGTGACCCCCGGGTAGCGCCGGGCCCGCCACAGCTCGACCTGGCGGCGGATGTCGTTGATGAGCGAGTTCAGCTCGCGCCGCTCGCCGGTGACATCGGCGTCGAACGACTGCTGCTCGCCGGCGGTGGCGCGCCCCCGGCCCTTGCGGGCGACCGGGATGGGGATGAACGACTCGCTGGGGCGGCGCCCGGCCCGGACCACCCCGGTCGGCCCGCCCGGGCCCAGCTCGAAGTACGCCTCGGGCGCGCCGTAGGGCCCGTTCAGGATCGGGTTGGCGAGGTCCCCACCGGACATGGCCGTCGATGGTACGGGCCGCCCGGCAGCGGCGCCGCCACCCCGCCCCGTCGGGTGCGTGCACTCGTCCACCCCGCGTGCTGGTTCGTACCGTCGGGCGCAGGAAGCGTCACGTAATGAACGCGCCCGGACCGGGTCGACCGATGGGCCGGCGAGGCCGAATCAGGCGTTACCGGTCGCCGGGTCGGCGGGAAGAGCCGGCGGGGTGGAGGGCGCGGGTGGTCTGAGCCGTGCACTCGCGAAATCGGGTGTCCACGATCCGGGCCAGGGCGGCGGCCTGGCGCCGCTCCCGGGCCCGGAACGCCGTGCCACTCCTTCCGATCACGAGTGCCAACCCCGACCCGGCGAGGGGCGCCCACACGATGTCGGGCGGGGACCCACGGCCCGGCTCCCCGTCGTCGCCCGCCCGCTCGACGGGCCGGACCGGAGTCGGCGGACCCGACAACGCTGACGAGGTCTGGCTGCCGGCCACGAACGCCGCCAGCCACGCCGCCTCGGGGGCGGCCCCGGTGGCGGCCAACACGCTCGAGCGATCGGCGTCGACCACCACCGCCCAGGCGGCGCCGAGGGTGCGGGCCCCGTGGACGCAGAGGGCCTCGAGCAGCGCCGCCGTCGTCGTCGCCCCCACGAGCATGGCCGCCGTCTCGAGGGCGTCGAGGCGGGGGTCGTGGAGGGCGTCGGCCGCCCGCCGGATGTCCTCGACATCGACACCGTCGACTTGGTTGATCTCGTGGACGAGGAGGTCGACGACGTCGTCGTCGGGGAGCTCCACCACGACCTCGTCGATGGCCCGGCCGGCGCCCCGCTCGAGGATGTCGATGCCGACGACATCGCCGCGTACCGCGCCGACGCGGCTGGCCACCTGACCCAGCGCGCCCGGCCGGTCGGGCAACCACACCCGGATGATCCACGTGCCCATGGCCGGACCGTACGGGGACGCTGTGAACGGTTCGTTTCGTCAGGGAGAACGGCGGCGGAAGGGCGGGGAACCGCTCCCACCCTTGACCGGCGGTCGGGGGGTTCCTACCGTGGCCCGGTGTCCGCTCCCGCCGTCGGACCTCGTCGCGACGGCGATCGCCGCCTCACGGCGCGAGGCGAGGAGCGCAAGCGCCAGCTGAAGGCCTTCGCCGTCAGCCGCTTCGCCGAGAAGGGCTACCACCCGACATCGGTCGCCGAGCTCGTCGCCGGCGTCGGGGTGGGCAAGGGGGTCTTCTACTGGTACTTCGAGACCAAGGAGCAGCTCTTCCTCGAGCTCCTGCACGACGCCCAGCGCGACCTTCGCCACGCCCGCCAGACGGCCATCGGCCCGGCGTGCGCTCCCGTGCGGCGCATCGAGCTCGGCATCCGGGCGTCGATGCGGTGGTGGGCCGACCACCGCGACCTGGTCAACCTGTTCCAGTTCGCCGCCACCGACGAGCGCTTCGCCCCCGCCCTGCGCCGGGGCCAGGAGCGGGCCGTGGCCGAGACGGCGGGCCACCTCACCGAGGCCATGGCCGCCGGCTCGGTCCCCGGCGGCGACGCCGACGTGCTCGCCCAGGCGGTCCTGGGAGCGACCCTCCATCTCGCCCGCGAGCGCATCCACGCCCAGGGCGAAGACGCCGACGAGGTGGCCGACGCCGCCGTCGCCTTCTGCCTGGGCGGTCTCCGTCACCGCTGACGACCGTCGCGGCCCGAGCGGCCACGGCCTGTTCGCCGACCGTTCACGCGTCGCTCGACAGGCTGTTGAAGCGGTCACCTAGCGTGCCCGCCGTCACCGCCGACACCCTGCTGGAGGATCTCCCTTGTCCGCTCGTCCCACGCGCACCCGGCGCCTCGCCGCCGGCGCGCTCGCCACGGCGCTCGGCGCCGGCGTCGCGGCCGTCGCCGCCGCCCCCGCCGCCCAGGCCGTCGCTCCGCCCGGCTCGACCGTCTTCATCAACGAGATCCACTACGACAACACCGGCACCGACGCCGGTGAGCTCATCGAGATCGCCAACCCGAACGGCGTCGACCTCGCCGGCTGGAGCGTCGTCCTCTACAACGAGACCGGCGGCGCCACCTACGACACCGACCCCCTTACCGGTACGGGTGAGTTCACGGTGCTCAACTACGCCGTCAACGGGATCCAGAACGGTCCGAACGACGGCATCGCCCTGGTGAACGGCACGACCGTCGAGCAGTTCCTGTCCTACGAGGGCATTCTCACCGCCACTAACGGCCCCGCCGCCGGCCGGACCAGCACCAACATCGGTGTCGCCGAGCCCAGCGACACCCTCGTCGGCCACTCCCTCCAGCTCACCGGCACCGG
>JBBJOU010000114.1:0-6858 GCA_037724305.1 Acidimicrobiales bacterium | reverse complement strand
GCGTGCGAGGCCGTCGTCGAAGCAGGTGGGCGGCGGCGGCCGTGATGGGCGCCGTTGTCCTGGCGGACCGGGCCGGCGGGGCCGACTGCGACCATCCCCCCGGCGCCGGGGGAGTAGCTCAGCGGGGGAGGCGGGCCTGCCACCAGGTGAGCAGGGCCGGACGGTCGCCGACGGCGACGGCGTGGGCGGCGACCATGGCCTCGCCCAGCGCCTCGAGCGCCGCCTGCCAGGCGGGCTCGTCGCCGGCTTCCGCGGCGCGCTGGGCGGCGACGGCAGCGGCGGCGCCGTCGTCCCACGCGGTGGGGTCGACGGGGGCGGGGAGGTCGCGCAGCAGCGCCGCGCTGACCCTGAGCGAACCGGGGGAGAGGGCGGTCCCGCCGTGGGCGGTGGCGGCGGCGGCCGCCACCGCCGGGGAGAGCACCGCTGCCGCCAGATGCCACAACCGCTCCGGGGGCGCCACCAGGGTCAGCACCGGCACCGACGGCAGCCAGGCGCCGGCCTCGTCGACCACCGCCTCGAGCACCCGGGTCTGCGACGCCACCAGCACCTTGGGCACCAGCCGGCGCCAGGCCCAGGCGGCGGTGTCGGGGTCGGCGGCGAGGCGGTCGAGGTCGACGGCGGCCGCCTGCCACGCTCGCTTGGCGAAGCGGGCGGGACGTTCGCCCCAGCGGCAGCGACACGGGTCGATGAGCCCCGCCGTGACGAGCGGGGCGAGGCGGGCACCCGCGGCGACGCCGTCCGCCTCGACCACATGGGCGACGAGGGCGTAGTAGCGGTCGCGAAAGTCGGCGCTGACGGTGGCGTGGTCGCCGAGGCGGGTCACCGGTCCCGTGGGTGACCGGCGGATGCGGGGCACGCCGGCGGTGGCGGCGACGAGGCCGGCCCACGACCGGGCTGCCAGGTCGTCGGGGCGGACGGCCACGGCGGGGCGCCGGCGGGGCGGTACGCCGGTGGCGCGGGCACAAGGGCCGGCGGCCGGGGGGCCGACCTCGACGCCGGGCGCGCACGGCCGGGCGTCGGTGCCGGGGAAGGCGCCGCCGGGTCCGGCGTCCCACAGGGCGACCAGCGTCGCCCGCCGAGCGAGGGCGGCACGCACGCCGGCGGTGTCACGGGCACCGAGGAACGACAGCGGCTGCACGAGGGCGATGCGCCCGCCGGCACGGACCACGTCGAGGGCGAGGAGCATGAACAGCGCGGCGGCGTCGGTGTAGGCCCCGGCCGCCGCCTCGCCAAAGCGTGCCCGCCGCCCCGCCCGGGCCTCGCCGTCGGGGGCAGTGAGGAGGTTGAGGGGGGAGAGGAACGGAGGGTTGCCGACGACCGCATCGAGCTCGCGGTCGAGCGGCCAGGGGTCGCGGAGCGCGTCGGCGACGACGACCACCTCGTCGGGCACCGGTGCACCGGCCGCCTCGGCCAGGACGAGCCGGCAGAGCGCGGCGGCGACCGGGTCGCGCTCGACACCGCGCACCTCACCGGCGCCGAGCACGTCGGCCACCGAGCGCGCGCTGCGGGCGGCGACGGTGCGGGCGGCGGCGACCAGGAAGGCCCCCGTCCCGCACGCCGGGTCCACCACGCCGCCGGACCGCCCGGCCGCGTCGTCACCGCCGACCGGTGGGGGCAGGGCAAGGCCGGTGAGGTGGTCGACGACCGAGGTGGGCGTGTACCAGGCGCCCGCCACCCGCCGGGCGCCGGCCCCGGCCAGCACGGGCCACTGCCCGGCCAGGCCGGCGAGGCCGCCGCGGCCGGCCGCGGCCCGGGTGGCGGGCCCCGCCGTCGCGTCGAGCAGTGAACGGCAGGCGGATATCAGGGCCTCGCCGTCGGGCGCGCCCGGGGCCGCCTCAGCCAACGCCGCCCGCACCGCGACCTCGGTAGGGGTGGACCGGTCGGTCGGGAAGCGACGGGCGGGCACGGTCGTCGATCGAAGCAGCCGGGCACCGACGGGTGCCAGCAGGACGCGGCCGTCGCCGGCGGCACCGCCCGGAGGGACGGTGGGGGAGCGGCGTGGCGCCGCCGGCGCGATCAGGCAAGATGGTGGGGTGCCGAGCCCGACGACGACCCCGGTGATCGCCCCGGCCCGCCCCGACGTCGACGAGCGCCTCGACGAGCGGCCGGTCCTCGACGACGGAAGTGGCGACCACGACCGCTTCGCCCACATCGTGGCCAAGAAGCACCTCACCCGGGCCATGGTCGAGGGCCTCGCCGTCACCGCCCTGTGCGGCAAGAAGTGGGTCCCCGCCCGCGACCCCGAGCGCTACCCCCTGTGCCAGACGTGTGCCGAGATCTTCGCCGCCATCAAGGCCGGGAGCGGGTAACGGCGCCCGCGATCTCGCCGTCGAAGCCGTGACGAGCCCAGCGAGGGTCGCCTTGGTGCCCGTCGCCTCCTGGACGTTGGAGCGAGAGGGCGACGACCTCGTCGTCCACGCCGGAGCCGATCTCCGCTACGCCATCGCCGACATCGCGCCGAGCGCGGCCGACGAGGTGCTCGCGGCCTGGCGGTCGGGCGACTTCGCCGGGGTCTCCCGGTCCCAGGCGTCGGCCGAGATCGTCGATCAGCTGGCCACCGTCGGCGCCCTGCGCCCGGCAACCGTGCCGGGCGGCAGCGCGTTCTCGACCGTCGTCCACTTCGCCGGTCGCCCGGTGCCGGCGCTGGCCCGCGCCATCGCCGCCACCGACTCGGGCGCCGGTGACGCCACCCTGGCCGTGCTCGTCCGCACCGACGCGACCTTGGCCGACCTGGCTGCGTTGGCGGCGACGATGGAAACCGCCTACCTGGTGGTCGACGTCGCCTACCACCACACCGTGGCACTCGGACCGCTGGTCGTGCGCGGCGAGACCGCGTGCGCCGGTTGCCTGGCCGGGCGGATCTCGGCCCGGTGGGGCGACAGCCGGCCACCGCCCGAGCCGGCCGCGACCCACGTCCCGGTCGTCGCCGCCGTCGTCGCCCACGAGGTCGCCAAGGTGGCTGCCGGCACCAGCCTCCTCGTCAACCGCACCGTCGCCGTCGACCTCGACCGGTGGCACACCGTCGAGGAGACGCTCCTGCGCCTACCGTGGTGCCCGATGTGCGGCGACGGGGGTGCGACCGTCGGCGCCCGCCAGGGTCGCATGGACCTGCCGTGGGTCGACGAACGATGACCCTCGTCCGCCTGCCGGGGCCCTTCGACGACCCGGCCCGCTCGGCCGCCCCGGCAACGCCCACGTGCTGTTCGTGTTGTTGCTGCTGCTGCCTGGTGACGACGGCCACCTCGGCGACGCTCAACGCCGTCTACGTCAACCATCTGGCCGCCGCTGGGAACCGGGGCGGTCGAGAGTGGGTGACTGTCGGTGTCGCCCTGGCCCTCCCCTTCGCGCTGTTCGCCATGAACCGCGCGCTCACCGTGTTGGAGCGGAGCGGCGGCGAGCGGACGTTCGTGCTGGGGCTCGTGCTGGCGGTCGTGCTCTACGCCGCGACGATGGCCGGCCTCTTCGTGGCCGCCGGCCGGCGCCCCGGCTCCGCGGTGGCGTCGAGCCTGGCCGTCACCGCCGCCGTGTCCGCCGCGCTGTTCATCGAGTTCATCACCTTCGGCTTCCTCATATGGGGGCAACTGCTCGCCATCCCGGTACCGATCGTGGCCGGCAAGATGTTCGCTCGCAGCCTCCGGAACCATCGGTGAGGGCCGGGGAGCCGACCCCTGCACCCATCGCCGAGGCCGGCACCCGCGCCCGCATAGGTGAGGCGTTGCTGGCGCACGCCGTCGGGGCCCGCCACGGTGTCGCCCACGACGTCCAGTTGCTGGCGACGGCCCGGTGCGACGTCGACGGCGTCTGGCACGCCGGCGTGGCCGAGCGTCCCGACGCCGCCGGGCGTCCCGTCGGCCCCCCCGCCGGGGGCGTGGGCTGGACGCCCCAGGCCGCACGCGACGCCGCGGTGGGCGAGGCCGTCGAGCGCTACGCCGCCGCCGTCTGCCCCCTCCCGGCCACCGACACGGGCGCGCCGGCGCTACCCGTCGAGGCATGGTCGCTGTTCAGCGACGCGCAGCGGTCGAGCGCCGGCTTCCCCTACGGCGCCGCCTACGACCGTGGTGCGCTCACCCGGGCTTGGAGCCTGTCCGACAACTCCCCTTGGCTCGTACCCCGCCCGCTCGTCGGCCTGAGCGATCCCACCGGGCACGGGTTCGCGACGTCGTCGGGCCTGGCGGCGGCGCCGTCGCGGCCCCACGCCGCATTGCGGGCGACCCAGGAGGTGGTCGAGCGGGACGCTCTCATGACGACGTGGAACCACGGTGTGGCCGGCCGGCGGGTGCGGCTGGGTGAGCCCTACGAGGCGCTCGTCGGGCGTCTCGGCGGCGAGGTCGTGGCCATCGACGCCACGCCGGGCTACAGCCCGCACCCCGTGGCGCTGGTGTGCGGGTGGGTGCCGCGGCGGGGACGGCGGCGCATCGCCCTCGGTGCTGCGTGCCGGGCGACGTGGGCCGAGGCGGCGGACAAGGCGTTCCTGGAGTTCACCCAGGGCGTCCTGTTCGCCGGGCTCTGGTGCGCGGCGCGCCCCGGCCTCGCCTACCGCCGGCCGTCCGACGTCGTGACCTTCGAGGACCACGCCGCCTACTACACCGCCCACCCCGACCGCTGGGATCAGGTGCCCCTGCTTGGCGGTGCTGGGGCCCCGGGCCCACCGCCGATGGACGGACCGGCGACGCTGGAAGGGCTGGTCGGCGCGCTGGGCGCCGCCGGGGTGCGCCTCTTCTACCGGGACCTGACCGGTCCCGACGTGGCCCAACTCGGCCTCGCCGTCGTCCGGGTCCTGTCGCCCGACCTGACCCCGATCCACTGTGCGCACGACTGGCCGTTCCTCGGCGGCCGGGCGGCGGACCTCGCCTGGCGTTATCCGTGGGCGAGCCCGGCGACGCGCCGGTGGCCGAGCCCGTTCCCCCATCCCCTCGGCTGATGGATGCCTTCGAGCTGTTCTGGCGCAACTCGAACCTGACGCCCGCCTCGCTGCGCCCGTTCGCGACGCGAGTGCAGTCCTATGTCGCGTCCGAGCGGCCACGGGTGTGCACGTTCGCGGCGCCCGACGTGGCCCTGGCGCGCCCCGACGACCGTCTCGCCCGCCTCGTCGACCGCCGGCGCAGCGTCCGCTCGTTCGCGCCCGGGGCGCTGAGCGTCCGCCAACTCGGACGTCTGCTGGCCGCCGTCTCCGCCCGGCCCGATGGCGGGCGCTCCTACCCGTCGGCCGGTGCCCTCTACCCCCTGGAGGTGTTCTGCCTCACGGGCGAGGTGGCCGGCGGCCTGGGCCACTCGGTTCTCTGCTACAACCCCGACGACCACAGCGTGACGCCGGTCGGCCCGCTGGCACCGTGGCCCGATTGGTCCGACGCCATCAACCTCACGACCGACGGGGCGCCCCAGGTCGTCTTCGCGTTCGTGCTGTTCGTCGACCAGATGCTGGAGAAGTACGGCGACCTCGGCGGGCGTCTGGCGCTCATCGAGGTCGGCCACGCCGCCCAGAACCTCGCGCTCCGCCTGGCCGCCGACGGCCTGGTCGGATGCGAGGCGGGCGGCGTGGTGGAGCCCACCCTCCTGTCTCTGTTGCACCTCGACGGAACCGAAGCCCGGGTGGCCCTGGCCTACGCTTGCGGTACTCCCTGATGGCATCCGCCGATCGAGGCCTGAGGCTGCTATTCCGACCGAGAGCCGCATCGGGAACGGTTCAACCGGCCCACAGGATCTCCGCGGCGTAGCGCCCCATCGCCGGGTCGGCGGTCACGATCGCCGCCCGCTCGGCGATCGCCTGAACCACGAGCAGCCGGTCGAAGGGGTCACGGTGGTGACGGGGAAGCGAAGCGACGCCCAAGGCGTGGACGTGCTCGACCGCCAGGAGTTCGACGCCGCTGGTGGCGACGCGCTTCGGAACCCAGGTCTCGGGAGGCTCGGGGAGTGTGAGCTTGCCGAGGCCCCACTTGATGGCGATCTCCCACGAGCTGGCCGCTGAGAAGAGCAGGTCGTTGTCGGGATCGGTGACCGGCGCCAGCGCCTCGCCGAGACGATGGGGGTCGTACTGGAGCCACAGCCACACGTGCGTGTCGAGGAGCAGCCTCACTTCTCGAAGGCGTCCAACATCTCATCAGGCAGTGGGGCGTCGAAATCGTCGGGAACGGTGAAGCGGCCCCGGTCGAGACCGAACTCACGACGCGAGCCATCGTGGGCGGGCACGATGCGGGCGACCACCCTTCCGCCGTTACGGATGGTGATCTCCTCGCCGAGAGCGACCCTGCGCAGCAGCTTGGACAAATGCGTCTTCGCCTCGTGCACGCCTACGTCCACACGGCCACACTACCGCCTAGTCGGCTGGTTAGTCCATCGTGTGCGCTGGCCCTGCTGATCCGCCTTGCTACCGTCGCCGGCGTGCGGGTCGCTGTGCTCTACGAATCGTTGACGGGCAACACCGAGCGGGCGGCGACGATGGTGGCCGAGGCCGCCGCCGCCGCCGGTGCCGACGTCTCGCTGGCCTCGGTGGCACGACCTGACCTCACCGCCCTGGCCGCCGCCGACCTCGTCGTCGTCGGCACCTGGGTGGACGGCCTCGTCGTCGCCGGGCACCGTCCCGGCGGGGCGGCGCGACTGCACCGGTTGCCGGTGATCGACCGCAAGCCGGTGGCGCTGTACATGACCTACGCCATCCATGCCGGCCGGGCGCTCGACAAGTTCGGAGCGCTGATCGAGGGCCGGGGCGGCGCCGTGCTCGGCGGCCGGCTGTTGCGGCGCGACCGCCTGGCCGAGGGCGTCGACGACTTCGTGCTGGCCGCCCTCGACCAGGTGCCGGCGGGCCACTAACCGCTCGGCTCAGCGGTCGGCGGCGGCGTCGGCCAGGACGGCTTCGGCCGC
>JBBJOU010000113.1:0-6887 GCA_037724305.1 Acidimicrobiales bacterium | reverse complement strand
GGCAGCGGTGCCGGCCCGGGCGGTCGGCTCCCCCCCGAGGGCCGGAAGGTTCGACGGCCCGCACGGATGGGAACAACACCGCAACCGATCGGCGTTGGAGAGCGAGCGATGACCGACATCAAGGACCAGGAACAGATCATCGAGGCACTGGCCTTGATCGACCGCGGGCTGGGCGAGATGCTCAACCGCGAGCTCGTCTCGACCGACGAGGTGGCCGACCTGCTCCTCGACGTGCGGACGATCCTCACCCACGCCGAGGCCCCGGAGCCCGCCACCACCTGAGTCGGCAGCGCGCTCGGGTCGGGCGCCGATCGTCTCCCGGACCGACGCTCCTCCGGATGTCGAGCGATCGCGGCGGTCCGGGGTGTCGCTGACCACCCGTGCGGGTGGCTCGGTGCACCCCGGTTCGCACCGGGACGGGACCGTCAGCCGAGGGCGAGCAGCTCGGCGAAGGCGGCTTCGAGGTCGGCGCGGAGCGCCTCGGGGTCGTCGACCGCGCCGGCATCCACGCTGAGGCCCATGTCGAGCGAGCCGTCGACGGAGATGGTGGTCAGGTTCCAGGCCGTGCCGGCGAGGGGCCCGAGGGGGTGGTTGGCGGTCATGCGGGCGCCGGCCACGTAGAGGGGGAACGGCGCGCCCCGGAGGTTCGAGGTGGTGAAGTCGACGGTGGCGGCCTGGGCCCGGGCGGCCCGTACCAGCACCGCGGTGGGCGCCAGGTTGGCCACGCCGGCGAGCCCGGCGACCAGACCGATGGCCCGCTCGCCCTTGGTGGCCGCCAGGCGGGCCTGCACGGCGACGAAGCGCTCGGCGGGGTCGGTGATGGCGCACGGGACGAGCAGGCGGGTCGGGGTGAAGGCGTTGCCGGCCGCGGATCGGTCGGTCCGGGTGCTCACCGGCATGGCCATGCGCAGCTCGTCGATCGCCTCGCCCCGAGCGGCGTGGTAGCGGCCGGCGCCCCCGGCGGCGCCGGTGACGAACAGGTCGTTCACGGTGCCTCCGAGCGCCTTGGCGGCCCGTTTGGTGTCCTCGAGGGGGATGCGCAGCAGCTCGAGGCGGCGCCGCAACGTCCGCTGTGTCCACAGCGGCGAGCGGGCGGGGTCGCGCACGAGACCCTGGCGGACGAGCGAGCCGACCGCGGTCGCGGCGCCGGTCCCGGCGGCGGCGAGCTGGTCCGGATGGCGGGCGAGGGTGGCGGCGTCGCCCACCACCCGAGTGGCGATGCCCATCCCGCGCCGGGCCAGATGGGCGCCGGCGCCGGCGAGGAGGGGCAACGGCGCGTCGTCGCCGGGCCGGTCGGCGACGGCGGGTTCGACCGGTGGGGGGTCGGGGGCGTCGCGCTGGAGGTCGAGGACGGCGGCCGACATGCGCACGCCTCCCTCGCCGTCGGACAGCGTGTGGTGGAGCTGCTGGACCATGGCGGCGCCGGTGCCGGCGGGCAGGCCGTCGATCCCGTCGACGTTGTCGATGACGGTGAAGCGCCACAGGGGGCGGGCCCGGTCGAGGGGCTCGCCGGCGAGCTGGACGACGAGGTCGAGCAGCTGGCGGCGGGTGCCGGGCGCCGGGAGGGCGATACGGCGGACGTGGTGGTCGAGGTCGAGGTCGCAGTCGTCGCGCCACTCCGGCGGCACCAGGCGCCCGATGCGGGGCCCGACCCGCTGGCGGAGGCGGGGCACGACGGTGGCGGCGTGCGCCATGCGCCTGCGGAAGCGGTCGAGGTCCGGCACCCGGTCGAGCAACGTGAGGTTGGCGAACGTGGAGCCGAGGTGCGGGTCCTTCTCGAGCGTCCACAGCAGGGCCTCGAGCTCCGACATCCGCTGCCCCATGGCGGCGACGGTAGCGCCCTACCTGGCGATGGACGTGTGCTTGTACTCGTTCAGGTCGTCCCATTCGAGCAGGTCGAGGATGCGCTCGACACCGGCGCGTCCCCGGCCCCGGTCCTCCTCGGTGACGCCGGGGTTGCGGTCCATGAGGCGCACGAACACCGCCGCCGCCGGCCCCGCCATGAAGGTCGGGACCCCCCACACCGCTCGCTCGGCGGCCACCCGTTCGTGCTCGGCCCGCACCGTCGCCAGGGTGGCGTCGTCGTCGGCGGCGCCCAGCAGCCGGTCGGCCTCCTCGCCGCCGACATGGGGGGCGAGCACCTCCCGGAGCGCGGCCGGGTCGGAGAGCTGGCCGGCGTGGTCATGGCGGAGGGCGAAGAGGTCGCGGTGCACGGCGGGGAAGACCTCGGCGCGCTGGTCGCGCACGGCCACGCCGAGACGCAGGGCGAGCAGGCCGCTGTCCTCGCCCGGCCGGTCCCAGATCGGGGGTTCACCCTCGGCGACGTGCACCTGGCCGAGCGAGAACGGCACGAAGGTCACGTCCCAGTCGGCCCCGCCGGCCAGGCCGGCGAGGACGTGCTCATGGGCATTGCGGGCGAAGGGGCAGCGGTAGTCCCAGGTCACGGCGAACGAACGGGTCACACCGGGGCCAACGGGTCGGGATCGACCGGATATTCCGCCGACCGGCGCGCCCGGAAGCCGGAGAACGGGCTGGCATCGACCGGTGCCGGCCAGACCCGACGGGCGACGCGGCCGAGGACGAGGCCGGTGACCACCCCCGCCACCACGTCGGAGGCGTGGTGGATGCGGACGTAGGCGCGGCTGCTGGCGACCAGCCCGGCGGCGGCGTACCACAGCGGCCACACCCGGCTGCGCTCGCCGAGGATGGTGGCGGCGGTGAAGGCGGCCGAGGCGTGCCCGGACGGGAAGCTCGAGCTGCGGGGACGACGGATCGTGTACGCGCGGGGCTGCTCCCACACCGGGCGGGTCCGGCGGAACAGCTGCTTGATGAGACCGTTGACCAGCACCGACTCGGCCACGAGAATCCCCGAGAGGCGCACCGCCTCGGCGGCGTCGCGGTCGGAGCGCAGCCCGCGGGCGGTGCCGACGATGTGCCAGAGCAACGAGTAGTCGCCGAGCTCGCTGGCGGCGTAGAACGCCCGGTCGACGCCGCCGTGGCCTCGCAGCCGGTCGAGGGCGACGTCGGCGGCCTGGTCGAAGGCGGTGACCCGGCGGGCCACCACCGCTGGTGCCCGCAGGCGGCGCCGGCGCCCGACCACCTCGGCGGCGGCGTCCACCACGCTCGCCACGGCGGCGGCGCCGGGGGTCACGTCGGGCAGGACGGGCGCGGAGAGGGTGGGGCGGGACCGCATCGGCGCTCGGACCCTAGCGGTCGCCGCTCGGCCGATCGGAAGGTGGGGCGAGGCGGATCGGGCGCAGCGTCGGTGGGGGCAAGGCCGCCACGACGGGGAAGCAGTCGGAGAGGGCGAAGAAGCGGGACAAGAAGGCGAAGAAGGGCTGACGTCGGGCCGGGTCGGCGGGTCGAGCGCCGTGTCCGGATCAGGCCCGGGCGACGGCGGCGTGGGCGATGCGGTCGGGGACCTCGAGCGGGGCGAAGTGGCCGAGGTCGTCGAAGGTGGTGAGCGTCCCGGCGGGCAGCCGGTCGGCGACCCGCTCGGCCCACTCGGCGGCGTTCCCGCCGGCCGGCGCCCCTCGGGCGACCACGGTGGGCGAGCTGACCGACGGGGCCGCCGCCCAGGCGTCGGCGGACGCCGCCCGGTAGACGGCGGCCTCGATGGCGGGCGGGCAGGCCAGGACGACGCCGCCGTCGGGGCCGGGCGCGAAGCCGCCCTCGACGTAGCCGGCGAGGGCGTCGGGATCGAAGCTGGCCATGGGCGCCTTGGACGCGAAGTTGGCCAGCGCGTCGGCACGCGAGGCGAAGCCGGGCCGTCGGCGCTCGGCGGCGGCGGCGAAGGGGTTGGCGAACGGTCGGTCGGGGGCCCCTGCCCGGGCGGCGCCGCCGTCCATCACGGCCACGACCTCGGGCGGGGGGATGACCGGCTCGTAGAGCCACAGCGAGGCGAACGCCGCCGGGCGGGCGGCGGCGGCCAGCACGAGGGCGGCACCGCCCATGCTGTGGCCCACGGCGCGCACGGCGCCGCCGAGGTGGTCGACCACGGCCACCAGGTCCTCGGCCATCGACGTCCAGCGCACGGCGGCGCCGTCGACACCCCCGGTGGCGCCGTGCCAGCGCTGGTCGGGGGCGACCACGCGGACGTCGGGGTCGAGGCGCGCCAGGTGGACGGCGAGGGGGCGCAGCGCCAGGCCGCAGAACCCGGTGGCGTGGGCGAGCAACCAGGTCGGCGCACCGGCGTCGTCGGGCCCGGCCAGGTGGTGGAGGGCGACTGCGATCCCGTCGGTGCTGGGGATGCGCCGCATGGGCCCGAGGGTAGGGTCGCCGCCGCCGTGCCCCTCGACCCGCCCGTACCCGATCCCGCCGAGGGCACCGCCGACGATGGCGACGAGGTGGCGGTGCTGGCCGCCAACGCCGCCTACTACGAGGCGTTCGAGGCCCGTGACCTCGAAGCCATGAGCGACGCCTGGGAGCACGGCGACCGGGTGTCATGCACCCATCCCGGCTGGCAGACGCTCCGGGGGTGGGGGGCGGTGGCCGGCTCGTGGTTTGCGCTCTTCCAGGGGCCCCAGCACCTGCAGTTCGTGCTCACCAGCACCCATGTCGAGGTGGTCGGCGACGTCGCCTGGGTCACCGTCGACGAGAACCTGCTCGACTCGGGCGGGCAGGCGCCCGGCGCAGGGGAGGGCGACGCCGCCGTCGGCGGCACCGTCGCCGCCCTCAACCTCTTCGTGCGCAGCGCCGACGGCCGTTGGCGCCTGGTCGCCCACCACGGCGCCCCGGTGGCCCGCCGAGGCTGAGATACGACATCGGGTGCCGGGGGAACGTCGGCGTCAGGGAAAGCGGGACCGGTACTCGGCCGACGCCAGCACGCCGCCGACCAGGTCCCCGGTCGGTCGCGCCGACCAGTAGGCCAGGCCGCCGGCGTCGACACCGCGCCGCAGCAGGCCGGCGAAGGCCACCACGACCCGGATCTCGCCCTCGGTGCGGGCCCGGTGCTCGGACGACTCCGACAGCGCGACGAGCACGCCGGCCCGGTCGCGGCGCCCGCTCGCCAGCTCGTCCGTCCAGTAGGCCAGGCCGCCGCCGTCGGGGGACCGACCGAGGACGTTGGCGTACAGGCGCCGGACGAACCCGGCGTCGTCGAGGGCGCCGTAGCGCGCCACGAACTCCGCGCTGGTGACGAAGGCCCCGGCGGCGGTGGTGAGCGCGCCGGTGGCGCGCACCGTGGCCGACCAGTAGGTGAGCCCGCCGTGATCGGCGTCGCGGCCGAAGGCGGCCCGGTAGAGCCGGGCGACGGGGGTCACCACCGCCGCCGACTCGGGCGCGGTGAGGAAGGCGGCGCCGACGCGGCCGGGCGAGGCGCCGGCGCGGAGCTGGGCGGCCCAGGCGGCGACCCCGCCGGGGTCGGGCCGGCGGCCGAGCAGGTCGACATAGAGCTGGTGGACGAGACCCCGGGGCGAGTGCAGGGGCGAGGTCGCCAGGTACACGAAGGCGTCGACGACGGCGGCGTCCTCGACCAGGAGGCGGGGGACGACCTCGACGTCGCCGGGCCCGTGGTAGTCGGGGTTGTCGGGCCGCCACAGGAACGCCGAGGGCACGCCGGCCAGGGCGAACGCCTCGTGGTCGGAGATGGCGCCTCGCTCGTCGCGGGTGGCGGGCGCGCCGGCCAGTGCCCCGGCGGCGGCGAGCACGTCGGCGGCGTCGGTGCCCGTGCCCCGCAGGTGGACGCTGAGCAGGCGCGCCCCGTAGCCCACCATGTCGACCGACGCCATCCAGTGGGGAAGGGTGCCGGCGTTGGCGAGACGCGCAGAGAAACGGCGCGATCCGAAGTGGTGGGCGTCGCCGCTGTAGCCGCGCAGCCCCTCCTCGGCGCCGAAGAAGGCGATGTGCACGGTGACGTCGGGCCGCGGCGGCGCCGCCCGCAGGCGGCGGGCGACCTCGAGCAGGACGGCCACCCCGCTGGCGTTGTCGTCGGCACCGGGGGACCCCGCCACGGAGTCGAGGTGGGCGCCCAGCACCACCGTGATCGGCCCGGTGCCGACGGTGGCCCACACGTTGCGGCTGGTGCGCCCGTTGGGCAGGGGCACGTCCTCGACCCGCACCTGGTCGTTGCCGACGGCGCCGGCCAGGCGGCGGATGATCTCGTCGGTGGCGGCCCGCTCGGCGGTGGTACCGGCCTCGCGCGGGCCGTAGGCGGTGACGGCGGCGACGTCGGCGGCCAAGCGGGCCGCCGCCGTGTCGTCCTGAGCGGCGGCGACCGGCGCGGCGACCGTTGCCGCGACCGGCGGCGCTGCCGCCCCGGTGGCGGTGAGCGTCACCGCGGTGGTGGGTGGCGCGGCGGTCGCTGCCACCGTGGTCGTGGCCGGCGTCGCAGTGGCGGACTCGGCCCCGGTGGGATGGGCCGGGCCGTCGACGAGGCGGGGGACGACGCCGACGAGGGCGCCGACGACGGCCACGGTCGCCAGGGCGGCGAACCGGCGGCGGCGCATGACCAACCGTACCGCGACGCCTCGTAGCCTGGACCGCGTGCCCGCCCCCGTCGCCCGGACCGCCACCAGCGAGGCGGCCTCGCCTCCTCCCGCCGAGGGTCCCAGGCTCCGTCGCGCCCGGCTGATCATGGCCGGCGCCCTGCTGGGCATGGGCACGCTTCACGTCGTCCTGCCCCGGCCCTTCGACGCCATCATTCCCGACTGGGTCCCCGGTGCCGCCCGGGCCTGGACCTACGCCAGCGGTGTCGCCGAGCTCGCCGCCGGCGCCCTCCTGGCCGGGCCCCGCACCCGGCGCCTGGGCGCCACGCTGGCGGCGGCCACCCTCGTCGCCGTGTTCCCCGCCAACATCCAGATGGCGATCGACGAGCCCCCCACCAGCGCCTACGGCCTGGCCCTCCTCGCCCGCCTCCCCCTCCAGATCCCCCTGGTCGTCATCGCCCT
>JBBJOU010000112.1:0-6891 GCA_037724305.1 Acidimicrobiales bacterium | reverse complement strand
GCCGTCGCCGGGGGCGGCGGCACCGGTGGCCACCACGTCGGTCCACCGGTGATCGCCCCGGCCCTCGCCCTCGGCCAGGATCGTGACCTCGGGCGCCAGGCGGGCGCCGAGGGCGGCGCCGTCGGTGACGGCCCAGTGCACCCGGGCGGTGCGAGCGACCGCGGCGGCGGCGGCCAGCGCGCCCGGGAGGGGCACGACCACCCCCCCGGCCCCGATCACGGCGAGCGCCGCCGCCAGCCACCGGTCCGGCGGACCGACGGCCACGGCCACGCGGTCGCCGGGCCGGAGGCCGAGGGCGACGAGCCCGAGGGCGCCGTGGCGCGCCTCGGCGGCGACGCCGGACCACGCGACGCCGGCACCGTCGGCGCCCACTGCCGCCACCCGCTCGGGCGCGCGGGCGGCGGCCCGCGCGCCCAGTGTGGTGGGCTCGGGAGCGACGCCGGTCGCGGTCAACGCGCCGACCACGACGCGAGCGCCGTCGCCAGGCGGGTGGCCAGGGCGTCGTGGGTGAAGCCGGCGATGGCGCGCTCGCGCGCCGCCCGCCCGAGGGTTGCCCGTCGCTGCGGGTCGTCGACCAGCGTCGCCAGTGCCGCGGTCACCGCCGCCACGTCGTGGGGGCGGTCGACCACGAGGCCGGTCACGTCGTGCTCGACGGCTTCGTGCGAGCCCCCGCTGCGGCCGCCGAGCTGGGCGGTGGCGGCGGCCGCCGCCTCGAGGTAGACGATGCCGAAGCCTTCCTGCTCGAGGCCGGCCCACCGGTTGCGGCACATCATGGCGAAGACGTCGGCGGTGCCGTAGAGGGCGGGTAGGGCGGCCTCGGGTACCCGACCGAGGAAGCGGGCCGGGGCGGCGGCATCGGTCGCCAGCCGCTCGAGGCGCGTCCGGTCGCGACCCGATCCGGCGATGGCGACGACGAGGTCGGGCCGGGTCGGGGCCAGCCGGCCGGTGGCTCGCAGGAGGACGTCGAAACCTTTGCGGGGCACGAGCCGGCTCACGCCGACGACCACGGTGGCCTCGACGGGGAGTCCGAAGCGGCCCCGGGCCGCCCGCCACTCGGCGGGCTCGAGCGGGCGGAAGCGGTCGGTGTCGACCCCGGGCGGCACCACCACGGCGGGAAGGTCACGTCCGGCGGCGCGGACCGCTTCGGCCAGCGGGTAGTGGCCGGCGGCGATCACCAGCCGGGCGCCGAGCAGGACCCGGCGCAGGAGCGCCGATGCACCCGGGAGGCGACCGGGAACGGTGACCTCGGACCCGTGCAGCACGAGGCCGTAGGGTCGCTCGAGCTGCCGACCGAGCAGGCCCAGCGGGAGGGCGGGGTCGAGCAGCACCAGCTCGGCGCCGACGGCCGTGGCGAGGGCGTCGATGCGTCGGGCCAGCGACGGGGTCGGCAGCAGCGCCTGCTCGGGCGTCCGCTCGACGCGGTACGGCTGCTGGGCGTCGAACGAGGCGCCCGCCGCGTGCGGCGTGGTCAGCACGGTCACCTCACCGGGCGGGAGCCGGCGCCAGAGCTCCCACAGGTACGACTGGATCCCCCCGACCTTGGGGGGGAAGTCGTTGGTGACGAGGAGATGGCTCACCCGCGGGCGCCGGGGCCGGGCGCCGGCGCCGAAGCACCCAGCTCCGCCGCCACCACCGGGTCGTCGGCGTGGGCGGCGGCGACGGCGCCGAGGCCGAGGCGGCGGGCGGTCCACGCCGCCTGATCCCGGAGCACCGGGCTGGGGTGGGCGAGGTAGCGGTCGACGGTGGCGACGACCCGGGCGTCGGTGGCGTCGCCGACGTTGCCCAGCACCAGCAGGGCGTTGCGCCGCAGGTGGTCGGGGTCGCGCCGAGGGACGTACCAGCGGCCGTGGCGGGCGAGGAGGTCGCCGTCACCGGCGGCGAGGAGGTCGAGGAGGTCCACGGCGCTCGTGCCCGCTCCGGGTGTCGGCAGCGGCCCCGCTGTCACTGCGTCGGCGCGCCGGTTGGGCGGGCACACCTCCTGACAGTCGTCGCAGCCGTAGATGCGGTCGCCGAGGACCTCGCGGTACTGGCGAGGGAAGGGGCCGTGGCGCTGCAACAGCCACGACAGGCACCGCCCGGCGTCGACCACCCCGGGGCCGACGATCGCCCCGGTGGGGCAACCGTCGAGGCACTGCCGGCACGCACCGCAGCTCCGCTCCCCCACCCGGCCGCCGCCGGTCTCGTCCGATCCCCCTGACGAGGACGCCGGGGGCGGGGCCGGCGCCGCCAGCAGCGGGGCATCGGTCACCACGCCGCCGAGCACGAACCAGCTCCCCCGTCCCGGGAGCAGCAGGTTGGCGTTCTTGCCGAACCACCCGAGACCGGCCCGGTGGGCGGCGACCCGGTCGACGAGGGCGTTGTCGTCGACCAGCACCCGGGCCCGCCATCCACCGGCGAGCAGGTGGTCGGCGACGGCCCGCAGCGCGATGCGCAACTCGGCGTAGCTGTCGTCCCACACGTAGGCCGCCACCCGGCCGGCGGGGTCACCCGGCGAAGCCGGTGGTCCTGGGAGACGTCGGTAGCCGAGGGCACCGACGACCACCGCGGTGGCGCCGGGAAGGGCGGTGCGGGGGTCGGTGGACCGCTCCGGGTGGCCGTAGGTGAAGCGCATGGTGTCGACCAGGCCGGCCGCCGCCCGCTCCTCCATGGTGCGGCGGGCATCGGGCCACGCCTCGGCGGCGGCGACGCCGACCGCATCGAGGCCGGCGGTGGTGCCGACCGTCAGAACGGCAGTGGTGTCGACTGCGGTCGACGCCCGCCGGGTGCGGCGGACCACGCCTCAGCCCGGGCGACGGCGGCTCACCCGTCGGCCTGGAGCGGGCGGGTACGGCGCCGGGGGGGCGACGGCGTCGACGGCGCCGCCGGACCGTCGTCAGGCCCGGCGGCGACGGGTGCCGTGGCTCGCGCCGCCGGACGAGCGTCGCGCAAGGCCGGCCCGGCGGGGGCGTCGGCGACGGCGCCGTTGACGGCCGGTTTCGGCGGGCGGGCTGCGGGGCGGCCGCCCGCGGCGCTCGACACGAGGTCGCGCCGGAACACCGGCACCGATCCGCTGATGGGCTTGGCGAGGACCACGGCGTCGGCCTCGGGCGCCGGGGCCGGCGCCGGGGTGCGCTTCGGTGCCGGCGATCGTGGCGGTGCAGGCGTCGGCGCCGGCGGGACGTCGTCGTCGGTGGACCGGGAGCGCCGGCGGCTGCCGCGGAGGTCGGCGTCGCTGGCCTTGGTGGCGCGGGTCAGGCGGCGCTCGGGGCCGGGTGGTACGGGCGCGGGGGGCTCGTCACCGTCGCTGCTCGAGGACCCGGCGCGTCGGTCGACGACGTCGGCCACGATGGGCGCGCGGGCGACACGGGGCGCGGCGCCGGAGATGGGAGCGAGACGGCGGCCCCGGCTGGGGGCGGGACGATCCGGCGGGGCGTCACGGGCGGCACCGGGATCGGGTCGGGCCTCGGCGGCCGGGCGAGCCGCCGGCGCAGCCCGGTCGGCGGAGGGCCGGGCGCCTGGTTGGGCGCCGACGGGGGGCCGGGGGGCCGGCTTCCGGACCGCGACCAGGGGTCCGCGACGGCGCTTGGCGGTGCTCTCGTCACCGCCCGGCGCGGACGGCGCGGCCGGCGGGACCGGTGCGGGACGAGGTCCGCCCATGGCGCCGAGGACGGCCTCCAGCCGGGCTCGTGCCGGGGCATCGACCGGGGGGCGATCGTCGGCGGCCGACGCCGGACCGTCCTCGCGCTCGTCACCCCCGGCGGCGCTCGAGCGTCCCTCGTCGGGGACCGTGTCCCCTGGCGAGTCGGGCGCCTCGGGCGGGTGGACGGTGGGTTCGTCGATGCCGGCGAACAGCGCGGGCTCGTCCGGATCGTCGCCCGGCCACGACGCCTCGTCGTCCTTCGGATCGGACGGTCCCCAGCGCCACCGGGGCGTCGAGCGGCCCGGTTCGTCACGCCGGCCACCAGCACGCTGCGACGGCGGGTCCGCCTCGGACGGCGACCCCGGGGGATCAGTGACCGGCCCGGGGTGGGTGGTCGCCGGTGCGCCGGTGTCCTCGGGTGCGCCGGGACCGTCGTCGTCGGCATCAGGCGCCGGCGTGGCTCCATCGGCGGTGGGCGCGGTGGCCGCCATCACGGGTGGTGGGCGCACCGGCGGCGGGTGCGCCAACGGCGCGGTCGGAGGGGGCGCCGCGGCGCGTGTCGCTGCCGCCCGGCGCGAAGCCGCGTTGGCGCGCAGGGCCCCGATCCGGGCCGCTTCGGCCAGACGGGCCTCGGCGTCGCGGCGGGCGGCGGCGACGCGGCGGGTGGAGGCCGCCTCGCCGGGCGAGGGCGGTGGCACCGGGGGCGACGGCCGGACCGGACCGACCGCGGCCCGGCGCCCGGCACGGAACGGCGCGACGACCGGCGGGGGGACATCGGCCCGGAAGGCGAGCTGGCCCGACGAACGGTCGACGGCGCGCAGGTCATTGGTGCGGGCGTCGAACTCCCAGGCGCCCTCTCGCGCCCGGCCCCGCAACCGGTAGCGCAGGGACACCCGCCAGCGACCGTCGGCGACCTGGCGGGCCGACCACGCCCGATCGAGCTCGTCGGTCGACGCGGTCAGCCCCCGATCGACCAGGTTGCGGTAGACGCTGTCGCCCAGGGGCAGGGCGGACGGTCCCAGGCGGGGACGGGCGAAGCTGGCCCGCCGGGCGCTGGCCACCACCCGGCTGAGCTCGGCCATCACCGGTACCGCGAACCGTGCCACCCAGGCGGCGTCGACCCCGGCTTCATCGGCGACGGCCTCGACCGACCGCCCGGCGCGGAGGCGAGCCTGCACGTCGCGCACGGACAGAGCGCTCTCGACCCGCAGCGGCTCCGGCTCCGGCGTCTCCGCCGGCGCCGACTCCTCGACGGCGTCACCACCATCCAGGGCCGCCTGCACCGCCTCGAGCACGGCACCGTCGACCTCGAGGACGTACCCGCCCGACCGCGCGCCGCGCCGTGGGCTGAGGATCAACGATCGATGGTCGGTGGTGAACCCCACCACGTGGAGCTTCTGCACTCGTGCGGACCCCGTAACCTTGCGCTGGGAGCCAGGAACGTTACCACCCATGGATTGCCGCGGCGCTGATGGTCGTCTCGCGATCCGCGGTGGGTGGCGTCGAGCCCCGACCCATCAGCCGCGGCGGAGGAGGGCGAGGCACTGCGCGGCGGAGACGACGTTGGCGCCGGCGCGGCGGGCGCCGTCGCGGACCCGGTTGTCGCTGGAGGCGACCACGACCGGGCGATCGTGGGGCTCCTCGCCGATCCGCTCCAGGACCACGTCGTCGGCCTCGGTGCCGGCCGGGGTGAAGCGGTAGCGCACCGCCTGGCGGGTGAGCGTGCCGGTGGTGGCGACGGCGCCGGCGCCGTCGAAGACCACCTCGATGTCGACACCCATGCGGGCGTGCAGCTCGGCGCAGGCGTCGAGGAGCCGGGTGCGCTGGGCCGCCACCGGATGGTCGGCCCACCGGGCGTGCGTGACGTTGTAGCCGTCGACCAGCACCAAGGCGCCCGGCACGCGGACCAGGTGCTCGGCTGCGGCCGGGCCGTCGTCGTGGATCCCGGGCGGCAACGGGACCGGGCGGCGGACGGGGCGGGGGCGTCGCCGCGTGGGTGGAAGGGCCGGGTCGACGTCGTCCGGTGCCGCCGCGTGGGCGGGGGCGGGCACCGACGGCGGCGGCCCCACCAGGTCGGCGGCGGTGGCGATGATCGCCGCCAGATCCGCCGCCGCCTGCCGGGCGGCGTCGACGGTGCGGGCGATCGCCTCCCGGTCGAGAGGATCCTCTTCCTTGTCGACAGCGGCCGCGCCGACCGCCGGGGGCGGCGGCGCCTCGGCGGACGCGGTGCCTGGGGGGCGTCCGGCCAGGGCGTTGTCGAGCTCGGCCGCCAGCATGCGGTACTGGTGGCGGGCTTGGCGCAACTCGGCGTTGCGCTCGGCGATGCGGGTCTCGTGGTCCCGCGCCCGGGCGATGGCGACCCGTCGCTCGGCGACCAGCTCCTCGACCCGGGCGCGGAGGGCGAGCACTTCCTCGGTGAGCTCCCGCCGAGCGTCGCGCTCGCGGGTGAGCTCGGTCGCCGCCCGGGCGGCCTCCTCGGTGGCGGCCAGCAGTTGGCCCCCCACCCGGGTGAGCGCCTGCTCGGCGCCGGCGAGGCGACGGGTCGCGTCGCGCTCGCTGCGGTCGTCCTTGCTCGCCACCTCGGCGGCGTTCGCCTCCTTGCGGATGGCCTCGAACTCGGGCTCCCACCCGGTCGGGCGGGTCAGCCACAACCACCCGGCCCGGCCCAGCTGCGCCTCGGTGGTGGCCTCGCCGACACGGGCCCGGAAGCCGGCATCGTCCTCGAGCACCCGCCTGGCGATGCCCAGGGCGGGATCGGGCAGGCGGGCGAAGCGCAGGTAGCGCTTCAGCGCCCCCGGCGCCGGCACGGGGGGCGTCGCCTGCTCGCCCAGACGGGCCACCGCCACGGCCGCTTCCAGCGCCGGACGCAACAAGGCGGTCGTGGGGCTGGCGCTCAGCCCGACCCCTCGGCGGTGCTCGCCGCCACCATCGCCACGTTCCCGCCCGGCCCGCACCACCGGCAGGTCACCGCCTCGACGACGTCGGCGAGGATCTCTTCATCCTCGATCGCCAGCTCCCCGCCCACGGTGTAGTGGTGGTAGGCACGGGTGCGGCGGTTGCGAACGACGTCGAACCGGGTGAGGTTGCCGCACGCCGCGCAGCGGTAGCGGGGGAGCTCGGGCATCTCTCGCTCGGGGGCTGGGCCCCCGGGCCCCATAGTCGTGCGGCTCGCTGGCGCTCGCGCGCCCGGCCAGCGCGAGCAGCGCGCGTGGTGCGTCTCGGGGGCTGCGCCCCCCGGCCCCATAGTCGTGCGGGGCGCGGGGGGCCGCGCG
>JBBJOU010000111.1:0-6919 GCA_037724305.1 Acidimicrobiales bacterium | reverse complement strand
GCGCGAGCGCCAGCGAGCCGCCCGGCGATGGGGCCCGGGGGCGCAGCCCCCGAGACGAGATGACCGACGCCACGCCGCTGACGGAGTCCGTCACGTTCGCGGTGCGGGGTCATCTCGCCGTCATCACCATCGACCGCCCGAGGGCCCGCAACGCCGTGAACGAGGCCGTCGCCACCGGCATCGAGGCGGCCATCGACCGCCTCGAGGACGACGACGAGCTGTGGGTCGGCATCCTGACCGGCGTGCCGCCGGTGTTCTGCGCCGGCGCCGACCTCAAGGAGATCAGCGCCGGCAACGCCGCCGGCCTCCAGACCGAGCGGGGCGGCTTCGCCGGCATCACCACCCGCCGGCGGGTCAAGCCGATCATCGCCGCCGTCGACGGGCCCGCCCTCGCCGGGGGCACGGAGATCACCCTTGCGTGCGATCTCATCGTCGCCTCGACGTCGGCCACCTTCGGCATCCCCGAGGTGAAGCGGTCGCTGGTCGCCGCCGCCGGCGGGCTGTTCCGCCTGGGCCGCAAGATCCCGCTCAACGTCGCCATGGAGTGCGCCCTCACCGGCGACCCGATCACCGCCGAGCGGGCCCACCACCTGGGCCTGGTCAACGACCTGTGCGCGCCGGGCGAGGCACTCGCTCACGCCTCGGCCCTCGCCGAGCGGATCTGCGCCAACGCCCCCGTCGCCGTCCGTGAGAGCCGCCGGGTGGTGCTCGAGGCCACCGGCGCCGACGACGAGACCGGCTGGCACCTGTCGCACGCGGCGATGGCGAGGGCGATGCAGTCCGCCGACTTCGCCGAGGGCCTCACCGCGTTCATCGAGAAGCGGCCACCCACCTGGACCGGCCGGTAGCCGAGAGACCAGAGGCCGGCGCCGTCCGCCAGCACGCGCTGCCGGCCCCGAGCGGAGCCGGCCCCCACCGTCGTGGGGTCCGAGGCCGGCGTCGGGCCACAGCACGCGCTGCCGCCCGAGCGGAGCCTGCGGAGCGAGCGTGTCACAGTCGCGCGTGCCTGACGTACCGGCCGCGACGAGGAGCGACGACGCGCGACCTACGTGATGGTGGCGATGACGCCGTGATCGTGGAGGAACTCGGCGAGGCCGGCGACCAGGCGGAGGTCGGCGACATCGGCGAGGGGGACCCAGGCGACCTCGACGGCGTCGTCGCCGGCGACGGGCTCGCCGGGGTCGAGGATGGTGACACGGAAGTCGAGGATCACGTGGTGGTGGTCGGTACCGATACGCTCGACCCAGCCCAGGAACGGGCCGCACACGCCCTCGAGGCCGGTCTCCTCGACCAGCTCGCGCACCACCGCCTCGGCGAGGGACTCCCCCGCCTCGATCCGGCCGCCCGGTACCGACCACTCGCCGGCCCCCGGGCCGTGCCCCCGGCGGACCAGGAGCAGGCGCCGGTCGGCGACGGCGACGGCACCGACCGCCACCTCCGGGCGGCTCCTGTCACTGACGGGGGCCCCGACCCCGGCGCCGCCGCTCACGGGGCCCGCAGGTCGCGATGGACCACGATGGCCCGGGCGGTCAGGCCGAAGGTCTCGAAGAAGTTCTTCGTGTGGCGGTCGCCGGGGAGGGCGAGGGCGTCGATGCCGATGCAGGAGCGGGCCTCGGCCCAGGCGACGGCCTGGTCCATGAGCGCCTCGCCCACCCCCACGCCCCGCGCCTCGGGCTCGACGTAGATGTCGGCGACGACGGCGAGGTGGCCGCCGTCGTCGAGGGTCTCGTCGACCACCATGGCGTAGCCGATCGGGGTGCCGTCGATGGTGCCGACCAGCACCAGGCGGTCGGGGCCGGCGAGGTCGGCGGCCAAGCCGTCCTCGATCGGCTCCTGGCGGGCGGTGCGCCGGGACCACACCCGCCCGCCCCGGTTGACGGCCAGCTCGGCGACGGCCTGGCGGACCAGCTCCGCCAGGCGGCCGACGTCCGCGCCGGTGGCCGGCCGGGCCTGCTCGTCCACGATGGCGAACCTACCGTTGCAGCTGGTCGATCTTGGCCAGGATGGTCTTGCGGCCCCGGTGGGCCACCTCGTAGCGGCGGACGGCTTCCAGTTCGGCGCCGCTGAGCCCGGCCAGACGCGGGACGACCTGCGACGCCGACAGGCTGTCGTAGCCGAGCACGGCGAGCTCGTCCTCGTCCGGGCCGGACGCCGTGGCGCCGGGGTCGTCGGCTTCGATGGTGACCGGGATGATCTCCTCGGCCGGCGCCGCCGGGGCCGGGGCCGTCCTCGGTGCCGCCGACGGGGCGGCGGCCATCGGCGGGTCCGCCACCTGGCCGGCACCGCCCAGGCCCCCGAACTGGCCGACGAGGCCGACGGCACGCTCCTGGAGCCCGGCGGTGCGCTTCTTCGCCTCGGCCCCACCCTGCTCGACGGCGAAGCGGCCGAACATGCGGGCCATCACCACCTGCTGGCGCCCCTTCTCGACCAGCTGGGGCACCACCTCGTCGAGGTTCAGCAGCAGGCCGAGCGGCGCGTACACGACCAGATCGAGGAGCTGGTCGACGGGCTTCCTGGCATCCGGCACGGCCGCATCCTCGCGCGCCGACGACGCGCCCACGCAGGCCGGGATCGCCGCCCACGCCGCTGCGGCGCTCAACTCCGCCGCCGGGCTGCCGACCGTGGAGGATGGGGGATGCCCGGGTGTCGTCGCGGTTCCTGGCGGCGGCGGAGGCCACCGTCGCCGTCCTCGCCGCCGACGGGCGCCTGTCGTCGTGGATCGTGGCCCGGCGCCGAGCGGACCGCTACGTCGTGCTCGCCGCCGTCGATCCTCGCTTCGGCCTGGCCGCTCCCGGCGTCGAGGTGGCCTGGGAGGACACCGTCTGCGCCCTGGTGGCCGCCGGCGTGGGTGAGGGCCATGCCGCTGTCCTCGGTGACCACCCCGACTACGGCGAGGCTCCCCTGGCCACCCTCATGCCGGGCGGTGGCTACGTCGGCCACCCGCTCGTCGACGGGGACGGGGTGGTGATCGGCAGCCTGTGCGGCTTCGACGACCGGCCGCTCGACCACCCGGCCGCGCTGGGCGCGCTGGTCGGCCACCACGCCGCCGTCCTGTCGGCCCTCCTGGCGGCAGAGCGCGACCTGGAGGCGGCGGCCACCCGCTTGAGCCATGTTGAGACCGAGAACCTGGTCGATGCGCTCACCGGGGTCGGGAACCGGCGGGCCTGGGACCGGGCCGTCGACACGAGCGAGCAGCGGTGCCGGAGCCACGGCGACGACGCCGCCATGGTGCTGGTCGACGTCGACGGGCTCAGGGCGGTCAACGAGGGCGCCGGTCATGGCGCCGGCGACTCGGTGTTGCGCGCCGTCGCCCTCACCCTCGTCGACGAACTGGCCGCGCATCCCGAGGCCACCGTGGCCCGCATCAGCGGCGACGAGTTCGGGATCCTGCTCCACGGCGCCGGGCACGCCGAGGCCGACGAGCTGGGCCGTGCGATTGCCGCGGTCATGGCGACGCAGGGCTTGGCGGTGTCGGTGGGCGCTGCGCACCGCCACCACCGGCACGGGCTCACCGGCGCCCGGCGAACGGCCGATGCCGCCGTGCGGACCGACCGCCACGGTCCCGCCCGGTCGGCCCGGTCGACCCTGGTCCCGGTACGGGCCATGAGCGACGAGGCCGAGCGCTCGATCCAGCGCCTCCTCGATGCCCTGCGCGACCAGTCGGGCATGGACGTCGCCTTCGTCGGCGAATGGGTCGACGGCGAACGCGTCTTCCGCCACGTCAGCGCGGCGGCGCCCTTGCGCCGCCAGCTCCTGGGCACGGCCCACCCGCTCGAGGACACGGTGTGCCTGGCGTTGGTGGAGGACCCCGACCTCGGCGCCCTGCCCGATGCCGGCGCCCACCCGGTGACGGCGGGGATCGCCGTCGTGGCGGACTTCGGGATCGGCGCCCACCTGGGGATCCCCTTGCGGCTGCGCGACGGCCACCTCTACGGCACGCTGTGCTGCGCCGCCCTCCGCCCCGACCCGGCGGTCAGCGCCCGCGATCTCGCCATGCTCCACATCGTCGCCGCGGCGATCGAGGACCGCCTCGACGACGAGGTGGCCGCCAACCTGCGCCGCACCGTGGTCAATCGGGCGATCGACGCCGTCCTCGTCGACGGCGGTCCGGCCATCGTGTTCCAGCCGGTCGTGCGCATCGCAGACCGTGCGGTGGTCGGCTACGAGGCCCTCAGCCGCTTCGACCTGGCCCTCGGGCCCGACCCCACGGCGTGGTTCGGCGCCGCCACCCAGATGGGGCGCGACATCGAGCTCGAGCTGGCCGCCATCACCCGCGCGGTGACCGAGGCCCGGCGGCTCGGCCCGGGGTGGCTGGCGGTGAACACGTCGCCGGCGACGCTCGCCTCGTCGGGCCTGCCGGCCGCCCTCGCCGGCGCCGACCGGCCAGTCGTCGTCGAGCTCACCGAACACCTGGCCCTCGACGACGTGGCGGGCGTCGAGACCGCCATCGCCGAGCTGCGCGCCGCCGGGCACCGCATCTCCGTGGACGACGCTGGGATCGGCCACTCGGGCCTGGCCCGGATCGTCGCCCTGCGTCCCGATCAGCTGAAGATCGACCGCTACCTCGTCGACGGGGTCGCCGTCGACCCGGTGCGTCGGGCTGCGGTGCGCATGCTGGGCGAGGTGGCCGAGGCCCTGGGCGCCGTCGTGGTGGCCGAGGGCATCGAACGCGCCGCCGACCTCGCAGTGGTCGAGTTCCTCGGCATCGAGTTGGCCCAGGGCTACCTCCTCCACCGCCCCGCCCCCGTCGGCGACCTCGTCCACCTGGTCTGACTGCGAGGCACCGCCGGCCAGGCGGTCAGCTACACGCAGTCGACGCAGAGGCGGGAGTCGGCGTCGGCGAGCTGGTTGCCGTTCTTGACGAGGAAGCAGCTCTGGCAGACGAACTCGCCGGGACGGCGGGGGGGGATCTTGGTGCCGTCAGTGGCGACCTCGGGGTCGCCCAGCTCCTCTTCCTCGTCGTCCTCCTCGTCGGCGGCGGCGGCGATGCGGTCCTTGAGGATCGTGTCGAGGTCAGCTTCGACGTCGTCGGGGTCGAGCTCGTCGTCTTCCTCCTCGTCGTCGTCGTCGGCGCGCCCCTTGGCGGGGGCGACCACCCCCGCCGGCTCGACGTCGGGCTCCACCACGTCGACATCGACCTCGTCGGCCTCGTCGGCCTCGACGACCTCGATGTCCTCCACGGCATCGGGGTCGAGGTCGTCGTCCTCGTCGTCGTCGAGGACCTCCTCGTCGATGTCCTCGTCGAGGTCGTCGTCGTCGGCGTCGAGGTCGATCTCCTCGGGCTCGCCGGCGGGTTCGACGGGGAGGTCGGCGGGATCGGCGGACATGCAGTGCCTTTCGGGGGAACGAGGCGGTCGGAGGCGGGATGATAGAGGCTCCCGTTGGAACCGCAACCCGGCCTCCGCCCGGATGCCCGGACGGCGCCCGCCGAGCCGGCGTGGATCTCCCGAACCAACCTGCGGTGGGGAGCCCGACGAGCGATGGTGAGGGGCTCACGCCCCTCAGCAGGCGGCGCGCAGCACCTGGAAGGGGTTCACCGCTCGGCCGCCGCCGGGGTGGATCTCGAAGTGGAGGTGGGTGGGCCCGCCGCGGGCGTTGCCGGTGTTGCCGACATAGCCGACGGTCGTCCCGGCCGAGACCCGGCCCTGGGTGCCGAAGGCGTCGAGGTGACTACCGGAGTAGGTGGTGCCGTCGTCACCGGTCAGTCGGAACTGGTTGCCGCCCATGCTGCCGGTGGCGTCGCTGACGGTCCCCGCCACGGGGGCGGCGATGGCGGTACCCCTGGGGGCGAACAGGTCGTTGCCCTGATGCGCCCTCCCGCCGGAGCGCGGGAACCCCCAGTCGTTCACGAACCGGCCACCGGGCACCGGGCACCGGCCCAGGGCGCCGGGGAGGCGGTTGGGGGCGCTCAGGTCGAGACGCGCCCCGGTGAACACCCCGTAGGGCTCGGGGATGCCGTTGGCGGCGGCCAGCGCGACGATGGGGATGCCGTAGCGGCGGGCGATGGCGGCGAGGCTCTCGCCGGAGCGCACCGTGTGGGTGCCGGCGACGCCCGTCTGGCCGTTGCTGGCGGAGGGGGAACCGGCAGGTGCCCCCCCGCTGCCGGCGGACGGGATCGCCAGACGGGCGCCGGCCCGGACGAGGTTCGGGTTGGCGATGCCGTTGGCGCCCACCAGTTGGCTGGTCGACAGCCCGTAGCGGCGGGCGATCTGGCTGAGCGTCTCGCCCGCCGTCACCGTGTGGGCGCCCGCCGGAGCGGCGCCGCCGGTGGTCCCGGCCCCGGGGATGGTGATGGTCCGCCCGGCGACGATGAGGTTCGGGTTGGTCACCCGGTTCGCCTGCACGAGGGCGGTCACGGAGGTGCCGTAGCGGCGGGCGATGACCTGGAGGGTCTCGCCGCGGGCGATGACGTGGCTGGTGGCGGCGGGCGCCGCCGTCGCTCGGCCCGGGATGACGAGCACGGTGCCGGCCACGAGCCGGTCGGCGTCGGCGAGGCCGTTGGCGGCGGCGAGCGCGCTCGCGGTGATGCCGTACTGGCGGGCGATTCCGCTGGCGGTCTCGCCGGGGCGGACCTCGTGGCGGCCGGTGTGGGCCAGTCCGACGACGCCGGCGATGACGACGGCGGTTCGGGCTGCTCTGCGCAGCGTCTGGGGCATGGGGGCGCACACCTCGTCCTTCGGTGCTCCGCCCGGCTGACCCTGGGCACCATAGGACACAGCAGCCCCAGGAGCCACAGCCGTGTCAAACTACGTCAGTGTAGTTGGCGAACCGGCGTTCCCAGCCTTGCCCCCCGGGCGCGTCGCTTCAGGCGCCGGAGCGGCGGGCCTCGGCGCGGCGCTCGGCGGCCAGCCGCTCGAGCGGCGTCTCGGGGGCGTGGTCGACGTGGGTCATCAGCTCGGCGACGGCGTGGTGGCCGGCC
>JBBJOU010000110.1:0-6934 GCA_037724305.1 Acidimicrobiales bacterium | reverse complement strand
AGCATCCTCTCGCTCCCGATCGTACTGCCGATACTCGGTGCGGCGGCATCGATCCTGGCCGGGCGCAGCCGGGCGTTGCAGCGCGTCATCGGCATCGGTGTGCTGGCGGCCGTGGTGGTCATGGCCGTGGTGCTGCTCGTCGTCGTCGACCGCGACGGCACGCTCGTCACCCAGGCCGGCGGGTGGGCGGCGCCGCTCGGGATCAGCCTGGTCGCCGACCGCTTCTCGGCGATCATGCTGCTCGTCGGCTCCGTGGTGCTGTTGGCGGTGCTGGTCTTCGCCATCGGCCAACCCGGCGCCGAGCGCACCCACGTCGGCTTCCAGTCGGCGTACCTCGTCCTCGCCGCCGGCGTGGCGGGCTCGTTCCTGACCGGGGACCTGTTCAACCTGTTCGTCGCCTTCGAGATGATGCTCACCGCCAGCTACGTGCTGATGACGCTCGGGGGCCGACGGGAGCAGATCCGCGCCGGGATGACCTACGTGGTGATCAGCCTCATCGCCTCGACGTTGTTCATCACCGCCCTCGCGCTGCTCTACGCGGCGACGGGCACGGTCAACATGGCCGACCTCGCGGTGAGGATCGCCGACCTCCCGTCGAGCCTGCGGAGTGCGTTCGCCGTCCTGCTCCTGGTCGTGTTCGGCATCAAGGCGGCGATCTTCCCGCTGTTCTTCTGGCTGCCCGACAGCTACCCGACGGCGCCCTCCCCGGTGACCGCGGTGTTCGCCGGGCTGCTCACGAAGGTGGGCGTCTACGCCATCATCCGCACCCAGACCCTGCTGTTCCCCGCCGACTCGCAGCCGGCGACGCTGCTGGTCTGGGTCGCCGGCCTGACGATGGTGGTGGGGGTGCTCGGCGCCATCGCCCAGGAGGACGTCAAGCGCATCCTGTCGTTCAACATCGTGAGCCACATCGGCTACATGATCATGGGGCTGTCGCTGTTCACGGTGGCGGGACTGGCCGCCGCCGTGCTCTACACGGTCCACCACATCGTGGCCAAGACCGCACTGTTCCTGACCGGCGGGCTCATCGAGCACGTGGGCGGGTCGAGCTCGCTGCACCGCCTGGGGGGGATGGTGACCACGGCGCCCGCCCTCGCCGTGCTGTTCCTCGTGCCCGCTCTGAGCCTGTCGGGCATCCCGCCACTGTCGGGCTTCGTCGCCAAGTTCGCGCTGGTCGACGCGGGGGTGGCGTCGGAGCAGTACGCCCTCGTCGCTGTCAGCCTCGCCGTGAGCCTGCTGACGCTGTTCTCGATGCTCAAGATCTGGTCGGCCGTGTTCTGGGCGCCGGTCACCGAGGCGCCCGAACGGCCCACCCACCCCGCCGGCGTCCTCGGTGGTCCGGCGCTGATGGTGCTCCCCACCGCCACGCTGCTGGCGATCAGCGTCGTCATCGCCGTGTTCGCCGGTCCGCTGCTGCGCTTGGCCGAGCGGGCGGCCGCTGACCTGCTCGACCCGGCCGGCTACATCACCACGGTGCTCGGCTCGTGAGACGCCTGGCCACCGCCGCCGCCCTCATGGCCATCTGGGTCCTGCTGTGGGACACGCTCTCGTTCGCCAACGCGATGAGCGGGCTGCTCGTGGCCGGGCTACTGCTCGCCGTGTTCCCCGATCCCGGCGGCGTGACCGCGCCCCCGCCGGTGTTCCGCCCGCTGGCCCTCGTGCGCCTCGCCGGCTTCGTCGTCGTCGGGTTGGTGCGGTCGAACGCGATCGTCACCCGCGACGTGCTGTCGCTGCGGCTCCGCGTCCACACCGGCATCGTGGCCTGCCCGTTGCGCACCGGGAGCCCGCAGCTCCTCGGTGCCATGGCCGCCATCACCGCCCTCGCCCCGGGCAAGATGGCCCTCGAGGTCCGCCGGGACCCGCCGACCGTCTACCTGCACGTGCTGCACCTCGCCAACCCCGACGACGTGCGCCGGTCGATCGCCGTCCTCGAGGAGCGTGTCGTGCGCGCGCTCGGCACCAGCGCGGACATCGCCGCGCTCGACCCGATGGCGGCCGGTCCGACCGAGCCCGGGGATGCCTCGTGATCGTCGCCGCGTCGTTCGTGCTGCTCGCCGCCGCCGGCTGCTTCTCGTTCCGGTTGGTGCGAGGGCCGTCGCTCGCCGACCGGGTCATCGCCCTCGACGGCCTGCTCCTCGTCGGCCTCGCTGCCGTCACCGCCCGGGCGGTGCGTACCGGCGACGGTGCCTTTCTCCCGGTGGTGGTGGTGCTCACCCTCGTCGGGTTCATCGGTACCGCCATGGTGAGTCGCTTCATCGAGGAGAGCGAGCGGTGATCAGCACCGTCGGCGAGCTCGTGGTTTTCGCCGGCGCGCTGCTGATCCTCGTCGCCGGCATCGGTGTCATCCGCCTGCGCGACGTGCTGTCGCGGATGCACGCCCTCGCCAAAGCCTCGACCGCCGGCGTGGTCCTCGTGCTGCTCGGCGCCGCCCTCGTCCTGCGCTCGACCGCCGATGTGACCTCGGTGCTCCTCGCAGCCGTCCTCCAGCTGCTGACCAGCCCGGTGTCGGCCACCCTCGTGAGCCGGGCCACCTACCGGGCACCCGGCATCCCCCACCCCCTCGACGCCGGCGACGACCTCGCCGACGACGGCGGCGAAGGCCGGTGACGGTGCGCTACGAGAAGTAGTTGGGGGCTTGGGCGGTGATGGTGACGTCGTGGGGGTGGGACTCGCGCAGGCCGGCGGCGGTGATGCGCACGAAGCGGGCACGGGTCTTGAGATCGGGGACCGTCGGGGTGCCGCAGTAGCCCATCGCCGCCCGCAGGCCGCCGACCAGTTGATGGAGCACGTTGGCGACCGGCCCCTTGTAGGGCACCCGGCCCTCGATGCCCTCGGGGACGAGCTTGTCCTCCTCGCGCACGTCACCCTGGAAGTAGCGGTCCTTGGAGAACGACCGAGCCTTCATGGCGCCCAGCGACCCCATGCCCCGGTACTCCTTGTACCGCTCGCCGTGGTCGAAGACGACCTCGCCGGGTGACTCGTCGACACCGGCGAACATGCTGCCGAGCATCACCGCGTCGGCGCCGGCGGCGATCGCCTTGGGCACATCGCCCGACTGCTGCACCCCGCCGTCGGCCACGACGGTCACCCCGTGGCGGGCCGCCGCCATGGCGCAGTCGTATACCGCCGTCACCTGCGGCACCCCGATCCCCGTGACCACCCGAGTCGTGCAGATCGACCCCGGTCCCACCCCGGCCTTCACGGCGTCGGCGCCGGCGGCGACGAGGGCGTCGACGGCCTCGGGGGTGGCGACGTTGCCGGCCAGCAGGTCGATGTCGAAGGCGCCCTTGACCTGCTTGACCGCGTCGAGCACCCCGCGGCTGTGGCCGTGGGCGGTGTCGATCACCAGCAGGTCGACACCGGCGCCGATGAGGGCCTCGGCCCGCGTCATGGTGTCGGGCCCGACCCCGATGGCGGCACCGACGCGGAGGCGGCCCTGGTCGTCACGGGTGGCGGTGGGGAAGTCGGACGCCTTCGTGATGTCCTTGATGGTGATGAGGCCCCGCAGCACGCCGTCGTCGTCGACGATGGGCAACTTCTCGATGCGGTGCTGCCACAGGATGGCCTTGGCCTCCTCGAGCGTCGTGCCCATGGTGGCCGTGACCAGCGGCGGCCGGCGCATGACCCGTTCGATGGGCTGGTCGACGTCGTCGACGAAGCGGAGGTCGCGGTTGGTGAGCAGGCCCACCAGGTGCCCCGCCGGGTCGGTGATGGGCACACCGGAGATGTGGTAGCGGGCCATGATGGCCAGCGCGTCGCGCACCAGAGCGGCCGGCGGCAGCGTGACCGGATCGAGGATCATCCCCGACTGCGAGCGCTTCACCCGGTCGATCTCGGCCACCTGGTCGGCGATCGAGAGGTTGCGGTGCACGATGCCGAGCCCACCGGCGCGAGCCAGGGCGATGGCCAGCCGGGCCTCGGTGACGGTGTCCATCGCCGCCGACACGATGGGAATGGCGAGCGAGATGCGGGGCGTCAACTGGGTCGAGGTGTCGACCTCAGCGGGCAGGACGCTCGACTCCGCAGGCAGCAGCAGGACATCGTCGAACGTGAGCCCGAGCTTGGCGAACTTGTCCGGCAGCGAGGCGGCGTCGTCGTCGGGGAACAGTCCCGAAGTGGCTCCCATCGGAGGATCCTACACGAGCTGCCGGTCCGCACGGAGTGACGTGTGCGGTGCGGTCGCGTCCGCTCGGGACCCACACCACTAACGTCGGCTGCTTCCCACGAGAGGGCAGCGCACGCATGGCCGAGATCGAGATCGGCATCGGGAAGTCGGGTCGGCGGGCCTACGGGCTCGACGAGGTCGCCATCGTGCCCAGCCGCCGCACGCGGGACCCTGAGGACGTTGACCTCGGGTGGGAGCTCGACGCCTACCGCTTCGAGGTACCCGTGCTGGGCGCCCCGTGCGACAGCGTCACCTCGCCGGCCACCGCCGTCGCCCTCGGCGAGCTGGGCGCCGCCGGCGTGCTCCACCTCGAGGGGTTGTGGACGCGTCACGAGGACGCCGAGGAGCGCCTGGCCGAGCTGGCCGAGCTGCCCGACGGCGACGAGGCCGCTCGCCGCCTCCAGGACCTCCACGCCGCCCCCGTCGTGCCCGAGCTGGTCGCCGAGCGGGTGGCGGAGATCCGCAAGGCGGGCGTGACGTGCGCGGTGGCGGTCAGCCCGCAGCGCACCGAGGCGCTCGTCGAGCACGTGCTGCGGGCCGAGCCCGACCTGCTCATGATCTGTGGGACGGTGGTGTCGGCCGAGCACGTGTCGAGCTCGGTCGACCCGCTCAACCTCAAGTCGTTCATCCGCCGCTTCGAGCTGCCCGTCATCGTCGGTGGCTGCACCAGCTACCAGGCTGCCCTGCACCTGATGCGCACCGGTGCCGCCGGCGTGTTGGTGGGCGCGGGATCGGGCACCGCCGGCACCACCGCCAACGTGCTCGGCATCGGGGTGCCGTCGGCCACCGCCATCGTCGACGCCCGCGCCGCGCGCATGCGCCACCTCGACGAGACCGGCGTCAACTGCCACGTCATCGCCGACGGCGGCATGGCCACCGGAGGCGACATCGCCAAGGCCATCGTGTGTGGGGCCGACGCCGTGCTGCTCGGCACCGCCCTGGCCCGCGCCGAGGAGGCGCCGGGGCGGGGCTGGCACTGGGGCATGCCCGCCGTCCACCCCACCTTGCCCGGCGGTCGCCGGGTGCGCACCGAGGCTGTCGGCACGCTGACCGAGGTGCTGTTCGGTCCCGCCCACGAGGCCGGCGGCGAACGGAACCTCATGGGGGCCCTGCGCCAGGCCATGGCCCTCACCGGCTATGCCACGGTGAAGGAGCTCCGCAAGGCCGAGCTCGTCGTGGTGACACCCCCCTGCCCGGCGGTCGAGTGACCGTCCCCGCCGCCGAGGTGGCGGCCGAGGAGGCCTTCGACACCTGCCTGGTCGTCGACTTCGGTGCCCAGTACGCCCAGCTCATCGCCCGCCGGGTGCGCGAGGCGCGCGTGTACTCCGAGATCGTCCCCCACACCATTACCGCCGAGGAGTTGGCGGCCCGTTCGCCAACGGCGATCATCCTCTCGGGTGGGCCGAAGTCGGTGCACGTCAACGGCGCGCCGGTGCTCGACCCCGCCGTCTACGACCTCGGCATCCCCATCCTCGGAATCTGTTATGGCGCCCAGCTCATCGCCCAGCAGCTCGGCGGCGAGGTCGCCCGGGGCGGCAAGGGCGAGTACGGGCGCACCGACTGCGCCCGCGTCGAAGGGTCGGCCTCGACGTTGCTCGACGACGCCGGGCCGTCGGACGCCACCGTCTGGATGAGCCACTTCGACGGCATCACCCGGGTGCCCGAGGGCTTCATCGCCACTGCGTCGTCGCCAGGGGCGCCCGTCGCCGCCCTGGAGGACCCGGCACGAGGTATCTACGGCGTGCAGTTCCACCCCGAGGTGAGCCACACGCCCGGCGGCCAGGCGGTGCTCGAGCGGTTCCTCCACCGGGCCGCAGACTGCCGGCCCACGTGGACGATGACCTCGATCATCGACACCCAGGTCGAGCTGGTACGGGCGCAGGTGGGCGACGCCCGCGTGCTGTGCGGGCTGTCGGGCGGGGTCGACTCCGCCGTCGCTGCCGCCCTCGTGCACAAGGCCATCGGGCCCCAACTCACCTGCGTGTTCGTCGATACCGGGCTCATGCGCCAGGGCGAGGGCGAGCAGGTCGTCGAGACCTTCCGCCGCCACCAGCGCATCGAGCTCGTCCACGTCCGGGCCGCCGACCGCTTCTTCGAGCGCCTGGCCGGTGTGACCGACCCCGAGGAGAAGCGCAAAGCCATCGGCGAGCTGTTCATCCGGGTGTTCGAGGAGGCGGCGGGCGGGATCGAGGACGCCCGCTTCCTGGTGCAGGGCACGCTCTACCCCGACGTCATCGAGTCCGGCGGCGGCGAGGGGGCGTCGACCATCAAGAGCCACCACAACGTCGGTGGGCTCCCCGACGACATGGCCTTCGAGCTGGTCGAGCCGTTGCGGGCGCTCTTCAAGGACGAGGTCCGTCGCGTCGGCGCCGAGCTCGGCCTCCCCGACGAGATCGTGTGGCGCCAGCCCTTCCCCGGGCCCGGCCTCGGCGTGCGCATCATCGGCGAGGTCACCCCCGACAAGGTGGCCACCCTCCAGCACGCCGATGCCATCGTGCGCGAGGAGCTCCGCCTCGCCGGCCTCGAGCGCGAGATCTGGCAGAGCTTTGCCGTGCTGCCCGACATCCGCACGGTGGGCGTGATGGGCGACGAGCGCACCTACGGCTACCCGATCATCATCCGCGCCGTCACCAGCGACGACGCCATGACCGCCGACTGGGCCCGCATCCCCCACGACGTCCTCGACCGCATGGCCAGCCGGATCATCGCCGAGGTCCCCGGCGTCAACCGCGTCGCCTACGACATCACCAGCAAGCCCCCGGGGACCAT
>JBBJOU010000109.1:0-6965 GCA_037724305.1 Acidimicrobiales bacterium | reverse complement strand
CGGTGTCGAGGGTCAGGAAGGCGCCGACGGCCTCGTCGAGGTCGCCGGGCGAGATCTGCACGCCGACGTTCTCGGGCACCCGGTCGGGGAAGGCGAGCGCCGCCGCCCACGCTCCGGTGAAGCAGTCGGCCTGGAGGCTGGCGGCCTGGTCGTCGCCGGTGGAACCGAGCTGGAACTGGACGGCCTGGGAGTAGAGCCGGGCGATCACCGAGGCCACCGCGAAGTCGCCGAGGGGCTCCTCGTAGAGGGCCGGCATCAGGTTCTCCTGGTCCCAGGCGATGAAGTCGTCGGCGGGGTCGTCCGGATCGGCCTCGCACACGAACGCACCCAGCTCCTCGGCCCGCTCGGCGTCGATGTCCTCACCCTCGCACGCCGGGATGGTGTCCTCCTGCGATGGGAAGTACGGCTCCACCCGTCCAGGGGAGATCGAGATGAAGTCCTGCCCGAACTGGGTGGGCAACGACTGTGACCAGTACGACTCCAGTGAGGTCAGCGCCAGGCCGAAGATGTTGCCCTCCACGTCGGGGTCGAAGGGGGCGTTGCCCCCGGCGTCGAAGTCGGCCTGGGAGAGGAACGGGATGTCGACGACGGTGCTGTCACCCGACACGTAGATGCGCTCGTACTCGGCACAGCGCGCCGCACCTTGGTCGAAGCCGTCCTGGAAGGCTCCCACCCGGTCGAAGGCCGAACCATGGGCGGCGGGGTCGTCGGCCGGGGTACCCACCTGGTCCCGTAGGGTGAGGAAGCCCGCCACGGCGGCGTCGAGGTCGTCCTCGGACACGCTGAGCACGTCGCTGCCGCCATCGGCCAGGAACCCGGTGAAGGCGCCGGCGAGGCAGTCGGCCTGCTGCTCGGTGGCGATGGTGGGGAGGCGGGGATCGACCTCGGCCCGGACCTGGATGGCGTGGGCGTACTCATGGGCCATGACGATCACCAGCGAGAAGGGACCGAAGGTGTCGAGCAGTTGGTTGGTGAGGTTGTCGGTGTCCCAGGCGATGAGGTCGACCCCGGGACAGTAGAAGGCGTTGCCGGCCACCTCCTCGTAGCTGGGTGGGGGCGAGCCGCACGGAACCGGTTCGCGATCGGGCCCGTAGGGGAAGAAGCCGCCCTGGACCGGCGTGAACTCGTCGCCGTAGACCTCGGGGAACTCGTCCTCCCAGAACGCCTCCACCTCGGCCAGGGCCGCCTCGATGATGGCATCGTCCTGGTCGTCGGGGTCGACCTCGTCGAGGTCCTCGATGTCGACCTCGGTCTCCTGGTCGCGCCGGTCGTCGTCGCGCCGGTCGTCGTCGCCACCTCCGGCGGCGACGAGCGCCTCCTCGGCGCTGCCGCCGCAGGCGGCCATGACGCCCACCACGATGAGTGCCCCCACCATGGTCCGTCGTCGGCGACCCCGGATCCCCATCAGTGCGTCCTCCGTGCGTCGAGCCGACCGCGAGCCTCGGAGCGGACGCGCCGGGACTGGTCGGGCGGACTGTAGCCCTGCTCCGTAGGGAAACGACCCGGCCGGCGTCGTGGTTCCGTGCGCGATATTTGACGGCGACAAATGTTGCGATACCGTGACGGTCGTCCGGATCCCTGGCGGTAGGGGGCGGGTCCGCCGATCGTCGTGGAAGCCCACGGCCAGAGGCGGATCTCGTCGGCGGGCGCTCTCACCCCCTAGATCCCGAGGTTTCGTTCGCGTGTACGTCCGCCACCGCCGCCGCAACCGCTCACTCGTCGCGCTGGCGGCGCTGGGGGCGGTCGCCGCCCTCGCCCCCGTCGTCGCCCGCCTGCCGGCCGGTGCCCAGGTCGAAACCCGGCCGATCTGCTACCCGATGGAGACCCGGCCGCTCGGCGCCAACACCTACGGTGACCCGCGCGGGGGTGGCACCCGCAGCCACGAGGGCCACGACATCATGGGACCGAAGATGGTGCCCCTTCAGGCGGCCGCCGACGGCGTGGTGGAGGAGCTCGTCTACAACAACGCGCAGGGCAACCGCATCGCCATCCGCGGCCCCGAGGGGTGGCGCTACGTCTACGTTCACCTCAACAACGACACGCTCGGCACCGACGACGGCAACGCCACCCGCAACCAGGTCTTCGCCCCGGGCATCGTGGTCGGGAGCCAGGTGCGGGCGGGCCAGGTGATCGCCTTCAACGGTGACAGCGGCAACGCCGAGAACAGCGGCGCCCACCTCCACTTCGAGATCCGCCGGCCCGGGAGCGGCCACTGGGCGAACGCCGCCTCGATCGACCCCTACCCCAGCCTCCAGGCGGCGCCCAACTGCTCCGGCGCCGACGATCCGGCCCGCTACCGCCCCTTCACCGACGACGTCACGCTCGTCCAGCGCCAGTACACGGACCTTCTCGGTCGCGCCGCCGATCCCCAGGGCCTGAGCTACTGGTCGAGCCAGGTGCGCTTCGGCTTCGTCCCGCCCCATGGTGTGGCCGAGGCCCTGCTGGGCTCGACGGAGGCGGCCCAGCGCACCGCCCCGGTCGCACGCCTGTACTGGGCCTTCTTCCTCCGCATTCCCGACAGCGGCGGCCTCCAGTACTGGCTGGACCAGTTCCGCCGCGGGACGCCGCTGGCCGACATCGCCCAGTTCTTCGCCACCAGCGGAGAGTTCCAAGCCCGCTACGCGGTCCTGGACGACGCCGCCTTCGTCGACCTCGTCTACCGCAACGTCCTCGACCGTGAGGCCGACCCCGGCGGCCGGGACTACTGGACCAACGAGCTCACCTCCGGGGCCCGCTCCCGCGGCCAGCTGATGCTGCAGTTCTCCGAGTCGAGGGAGTACGTGACCCGCATGGCCGAGCCGGTCTACGTCACCACCGCCTACATCGGGATGCTCGACCGGGCACCGGACCCGGGGGGCCTCGCCAGCTGGCTCGACCAGGACCGCGCCGCCCTGGTCCGCGGCATCTTCGGCTCCCCCGAGTACGCCGCCCGCATCGCAGGAGGCTGACCGGCCCGGCGGCCGGTGGCAGTCGCTCAGCGCGGGCGAGCCGGTCACGGCCGGCGCCGGACCCGACCACCACTCACGTGAGCGAGGCGGCCAGGGGAGTGGCTTCGCGGCGGCGGAGGGCGACGCCGGCTTGCTGGCGTTCGAGGTGCTGGGCGACCTGCTTGGCTCCCTGGGGGACGGGGTGCTCGGCGAGGAAGGCGCGGACGTCGGCGGCCACCGCCTCGCCGGTGAGGCTGGTGATGCCCTCGAGCATGCGCACGACCGAGTTCGACGGGAACCGCTCGACGAGGTCGTCCCAGTGGCGGGTGACGAACGCCCACGCCCGGGGGCCGTGCACCCGGTTGGTGAGGGCGACCCGCAGGACGTAGGGGCCGTCCTGGCTGCGGATGTCGGTGAGCACGCTGGCCAGGGTGCGGTCGAAGAGGGCCTCGTCACGGAAGCGGGCGAGGGCGAACAGCGCCCGGCGCTCGTCCTGGGGCGTGGGCGCCGCCTTGGAGCGGGCGAGGAACGCCTCGTAGTCGGCCTCGTCGCCGGTGGTGGCGACCACCACGGCCGCCGCCGCCACCAGGGCGGGTTCACCGGCTTCGTCGCTGTCGCCCGCCGCCAGCGCCGCGGTGTGCACGGTGCGGGCGTGGGCCACCGCCGTCTCGTCACCGCCGACGAGGGCGGCCAGGCGCAGCAGGGTGCCCCGCAGCTCGCGGGTCCGGTCGTCCTCACCATCGGCGGGAACGAGTCCGAGGCGGCGCAACGCCGGGCCGATGAGGGCGCGGACGGTGACCTGGTAGGCGGCACGGCCGTCGTCGTCGACCTCGGGGTCGTCGAGGACCCGGGCCAGCTCGTCGAGGGCGCCACCGAGGCGGTCCCACACCGACACGTCGGCCTCCTCTGCGTAGGCGCGCGCCAGGCCGAGGAACTCGGCGGCGGTGACGGCGCCAGCTACCACCGACGCGAAGGCGTCGTCGATGAGGCCGTAGCGCTCGAGGGGGTCGAGGTGGCCGATGCCGTGCCCGACGAGCGCCTCACCGAGCGCCGCCGCGTAGCGCACCCGGTAGAAGCCGTGGCCGCCGGCGTTGACCAGCACCCAGTCCGGGACCGCGTCGAGCTCGACGTCCTGTTCGGCGGCCTCGAGCAGCACCCGTTGGGTGCGCTCGCCGTCGGGCGTGCCGAGGGTGAGCACCACGGGCACCGACCACACCTCGCCCAGCCCCTCGGGGGTGGCGGTATCCCCCTCGATCTCGGCGGAGATCCGGAACCGCTCCTGGCGCAGTCGCAGGGTGCGGTCGCCGGTGCGCTCGACCTCGACGACGGGGTAGCCGCCCTGGAAGATCCAGGAGTCCATGATGCGCCGTACCGGCTCGCCCGTCTCGGCCTCGATGGCGTCCCACAGGTCGGTGGTCTCGGTGTTGGCGTAGGCGTGGGTGGCGAGGTAGCGGCGGATGCCGTCGCGGAAGCGGTCCTCGCCGAGGTACTGCTCGAGCATGCGCAGCACCGCCCCGCCCTTCTCGTAGGTGAGGACGTCGAACATGCCCTCGGCCTCCTCGGGCGACACCACCGGGAACTCGATGGGCCGGGTGGAGTCGAGGGCGTCGGTGTCGAAGGCGGCGCTGCGCGACAGCCCGAAACTGGTCCAGCGCTGCCAGTCGGGGCGGAAAGCGTCGGTGGCCTTGAGCTCCATGAAGGTGGCGAAGGCCTCGTTGAGCCAGATGCCGTTCCACCACCGCATGGTCACGAGGTCGCCGAACCACATGTGGGCGATCTCGTGGTTGACCACGTCGGTCACGTTCTGGAGCTCAGGCTGGCTGGCCCGAGCCGGGTCGATCAGGAGCAGCACCTCACGGAAGGTGACGCAGCCCAGGTTCTCCATGGCCCCGAAGGCGAAGTCGGGGATGGCGACGAGGTCGAGCTTGCCGCCGGGGTAGGCGATCCCGTAGTAGTCGGTGAAGTAGCGCAGGCAGGCGGCACCCACGTCGAGGGCGAAGGGGGCGAGGTGGGCCTTGCCCGGCGGGCACGCCACCCGCAGCGCCACACCGTCGACGTCGACCGATTCGGTGACCTCGAGAGGTCCGACCACGAACGCCACCAGGTAGGTCGACATCGGCATCGTCTCGGCGAAGCGCACCGTTGCTCTGCCGACCCCCGATGCCACCCGCTCGAGCTCGGCCCCGTTGCTCAGGGCGGTGGCCGCCTCGGGCACGTCGAGGGTGACGGCGAAGGTGGCCTTGAAGTCGGGCTCGTCCCAGCACGGGAACGCCTTGCGGGCGAACGTTGCCTCCATCTGGGTGGTGGCGATGACGGCCTCGGCGCCGCCGGCGTCGGTGAACGTGGAGCGGTAGAAGCCGTTGAGCTTGTCGTTGAGGACGCCCCGGAACCGCACGTGCAGGGTGGCCGGCCCCGCCGCCACGGTGCCCGACAGGGCGAGGGTCGCCCGCTCCCGTTCGGCGTCGAGGGTGACGCCGGCGTCGGTGCGGGTGCCGTCGGCACCAACGATCCACGCCTCGTCGAGGTCGAGCTCGAGGGCGTTCAGCACCACCTCGTCGACCGGCTCGGCGACATCGACGGTGATGGCCACCGTGCCGTCGAAGGTGGCGGCGTCGAGGTCCGGGGCGAGCGCCACCTCGTAGCGCGAGGGGACGACGGTGCGGGGGAGGCGATAGCGGTCCAGCTGCGGTTCGGGCACGGTGCTCGACGCTACCGCCCGGCCCGCTGCCGCCCGTCCGGGCGCCGCCCGGAGGGTGGGAGCCGGGCACCGGGGGAGTACGGTCGAGCGCCGTGCCGTTGACCGTCCCGACCGACCGCGACGTCGACGTGTCCTGTATGGGCAACGCCCTCGTCGACGTCCTGACCCATGCCGCCGACGCCTTCCTCGACGAGCACGGCCTGGTCAAGGGCTCGATGCTGCTCGTCGACGGCGAGCGCTCCCGGGCGATCTACGAGGCGATGGGACCGGGCACCGAGGTGTCCGGAGGGTGCGCCGCCAACACCAGCGTGGGCCTCGTCTCCTTCGGCGCCTCGGCCGCCTTCATCGGCAAGGTGCGCGACGACCAACTGGGTCACATCTACGCCCATGACCTGCGCGCCGCCGGCGTCGGCTTCGACGTGGCGCCGGCCCCGGCCGCCGACCCCGACGCCACCGGGCGCTGCCTCATCCTCGTCACCCCTGACGGCGAGCGGACGATGAACACCTTCCTCGGCATCGCCGGGCGGGTGGCGCCGGCCGACGTCGACTTCGGGCTGATCGAGCGCTCGGCCCTCGTCTACGTCGAGGGCTACCTGTGGGACCGGCCCTCCACCAAGCAAGCCATCCTCGCCGTCACCGACGCCGCCCACGCCGCCGGCACGCAGGTGGCCTTCACGATGTCGGACGGGTTCTGCGTCGAGCGCCACCACGACGACTTCGTAGCGCTCGCCGCGGAGCGCATCGACGTGCTGTTCGCCAACGAGGCGGAGATCTGCTCGCTGTACGGCGTCGACGACTTCGACCTCGCCGTCGAGGCGGCCATGAGCCGCCGGGGCGTGTCGTTCCTGACCCGGGGCGCGAAGGGCTCGGTGGTGGTCGGCGACGGCGAGGCCCACGAGGTCCCCGTCGAGCCGGCCACGCGCGTCGACGCCACCGGGGCCGGCGACCTCTTCGCCGCCGGTGCCCTCTACGGCCTCACCCGGGGCGCCGACCTGCCCACCTGCGGCCGGCTCGGCTCGCTGGCGGCGGCCGAGGTCATCTCCCACATGGGCGCCCGCCCCCTGGTCTCGCTCGGTGCGCTCGCCCGCGCTGCCGGCATCGCCTGACCGGCGACGAGTACGAGGCCCTCGACGAGCTGGCCCAAGGACCGCGCCGCCGCCCTGGCGTAGGCGGCCGATCCCTTCTCGCCTCGACGGTCACGGGGTGCGCATGAGGCCGGCGAACCTCGGGCCGAGCCAGGGCCGGCGACCCCAGGCGACCAGCTTGGCGGTGGCGATCGCCGGCCACTGGCTCCGGCGACCCCAGGCCACCGCCAGCATGGCGACGGGGTCGGCCGAGAT
>JBBJOU010000108.1:0-7007 GCA_037724305.1 Acidimicrobiales bacterium | reverse complement strand
GCGGACGCGGCCGACGAGCGGGCCGATGAGATGACCGCCGACGCGGCGCTGCTCGACGCCCTCGCCGACGACATCGCCGGCACCGTCGCCGGCGTGGCCGGAGGGCTCAGCGGCGACGTCTGGCTCGGCCACGCCGCCCGGGTGGTCGCCTCCCGCTTCGAGGAGGCCGACGCCACCGAGGCGGTGGCGGTGGCGGCCCTGTGGGCGGCCGCCGCCGAGCTCCGCCAGCGGGCAGTCACCCAGGCCGGCGTCGCCGATGCCTACCGCTCCCGGGCGCAGGCGGCGGCATGAGCCCCGAGACGGGATGACGGTCGTCGCCGTCGTGCGCGACGCCGTCGTCGACCTTGCGTTGGCGACCGGACAGGCCGCAGGCGACCTTGACGACGGTGCGGTGGCGGCCCGAGCCGTCCTCCGCCGCCACTGCGTGGTCGACGTCGCCGGTACCCACCTCGACGAGATCGCCGGCGAGCTGTCGTCCATCGCCGGCGACACGCTGCGCTTCCTCGACGAGATCGCCCGCGTCGACGCCGAGCCCTACCTGACCTACGTGCTCGCCGACGGGCGCCTGGTCGAGGTCTTCGGCGCGCCGCCCACCACGCAGGACGGGCTGCGCCGCCTGCTGGCCGAGCTCACCGGCCACGGCACCGCCTCGGTGGCCGGGGTGGCCGACGCGTGGGACGCCCTGCCCGACCTCCTGCGCGCCGAGTTGGTCCGGGCCGCCCCGATGGCCGTGGGCAACCTCGACGGCGTCGCCTTCGCCGATCGGGCGGTGGCCAACGAGGCCAACGCCATCGCCGCTGTCGCCGCCATCGACGCCGACCTCGAAGCGGTGCAGGCGTACCTGGCCCGGCTCCGCTTCATGGTCGGGCACCCGCTGTTGGCGGTCGACGTCGCCGACCTGCGCGTCGCCCAGGTCCGAGAGCTGGCCACCCTCTACGCCATGACCGGCGGACCGGACCGGGGTGACATCGAGGAACGGGCCCGCCAGCGCGAGGCCATGCGGCAGTGGCTGGCCGACGACGACGTCCTCATCCTCGGCCTGAGCGACCGGGGCGACCGGGCCATCGTCAGCCACGGCGACCCCGACACCGCGGCGCGGGTGGTGACGCTGATCCCGGGCGCCACCAGCCATCCCGGGCAGTTCGCCGACGGCACCGCATACGGCCAGTACTGGGACAACCTCCACGCTGCGCTCCCGCCGGGGTCGGCAACCGTCGCCTGGGTCGACTACGACGCGCCGTCGATCCTGGGGGCGGCGTTCACCGGGGCGGCGGAGGAGGCGGCGACCGACCTGGCGCCCTTCCTCGAGGCCACCGAGGCGCGTGGCTCCCGCCAGACGGCGGTGATCGGCCACAGCTACGGCTCGGTGGTGGCGGCCCACACCGGCGCCGGCCTCGACGTCGACGTCTTCGTGGCCACCGGTAGTCCCGGGATCCGCACCCTCGGGTCCGGCCTCCTCGGCCACCTCGACATCCCGTCGGGGACGGTGGTGGTCGCCGGCACGTTCGGCGACGACCCCATCCGCTTCGCATCGGCGCACGGCCTCCCCCTGCGCATCGACCCCGCCGTCGACGTCCACCTCCGCCTCGGCGACGCCGACGACCTTCCCGCCGCCGGCGACCCGCCCGGCGGTCCCCACAGCGCCTACGGCCACCCCGAGGCCGTCCGCCGCCAGGTCGACGCCATCGAGGCGACGTGGGCGCCCGCCGCCGCCACCCGGGGCGGCGGCGGTGGCTCGCGGTGACCCGGCCCCCGCCGCCCCCGACACGACGCCGGCCCCAGATTCACCGCGCGCTACAGTCGACCGGCCCTGCCCCCATCGTCTAGTGGCCTAGGACACCACCCTCTCAAGGTGGAGACACGGGTTCGAATCCCGTTGGGGGTGCCACCAGCGGCGATCAGGCCAGCAGCGCCTGGTAGCGGTCGCGGGAGGCGGGGTCGAAGGCGACGAGGGTGACGACGGCGAACCGGTCGGCCGCCTCGCCGACGGTTGCGACGGCGATCTCGGCGGCCGGTTCGGGCGGGTAGCCGTAGACGCCGGTCGAGATGGCCGGGAAGGCGAGGGTGGTGGCGCCGAGGTCGGTGGCCACCTCGAGGGAGCGGCGGTAGCACGACGCCAGCAGCTCCGGCTCGCCCTCGTCGCCGCCCCGCCACACCGGGCCGACGGTGTGGACGACCCAGGTCGCGGGGAGTTCGAAGCCGGGCGTGGCCTTGGCGTCACCGGGGGCGCAGCCGCCGAGCAGGCGGCACGCCGCCAGCAGTTCCGGACCGGCAGCGCGGTGGATGGCGCCGTCGACGCCGCCGCCACCGAGCAGAGAGGAGTTGGCGGCGTTCACCACGGCGTCGACGCCCATGGTGGTGATGTCGCCGAGCACGACCTCGATCTGCATGGGCCCGAGCCTCCGATCCGGTCCCCCAGGGTCGCGCCGCGAGCCGTCCGTGCCAAGGGACCTCGGCCTCCACCTCGACGCCCACCGGACCTCCGTCACCCGGAAGTGGGCGCCGAGACCCCGTTCGGGGTACCCCGAACGGGCGCTCGTCTGTACCGCGTGGGAGCGGGCAGACATTCGGCCACGTAGCCCCGAGGGAGTCGCCCATGACCGTGACCGAGAACGACCAACAGGGACGTGCCGCCGACGTGGCGTCGTCCACCAAGGACGGAGCCGCCGCTGTCGCCGGTGCCACCAAGGCGCAGGCCGGCGAAGTGGTCGGCGCCGCCCGCGGCGAGGTCCGCAACGTCGCCGACAACGCCAAGCAGCAGGCTCGCCGCACCGTCGACGAGACCACCACGCAGCTGCGCACGCAGGCCGAGGAGCAGACGGTGCGCCTCGCCCACACGTTCGGCGCGCTGGCCGACGAGCTCCGCACGATGAGCGACGCCGGCGGCGAGGGCGTGGCCCACGATTACGCCCGCCAGGCCTCCGAGTCCCTCGATCGCGTGGGCGCCCGCCTGGCCGGTGAGGGCGTCGACGGCGTCGTCGCCGACCTCAGGCGCACGGCCCGCAACCGGCCCGGTCTGTTCCTCCTCGGTGCCCTGGGGGCCGGGGTCGCCGTCGGCCGCCTGCTGCGGGGCACGCAGGCGGCAAACGGCGGGTCGTCGGACAGCGGCGGCGAGGTGAGCCCGCCGGCGTGGGACCAGCCGTCATCCGTGCTCCCCCAGGCCGGGATGACGCCGCTCGCCACACCGATGACGAGCACCCTGGACCCGGGGCCGTACTGATGGCGATGACCGATCGCTCCTCAGCGGGAGGTGACCCCGCCCGCCCCCTCGAGGCGGATTCGTCGCTCTCGGAGTTGCTCTCCCGCCTGACCACCGATGTCGGTGAGCTGGTGTCCACCCAGGTGGAGCTGGCCAAGGTCGAGATCAAGGACGAGGTGGCCAAGGCCAAGCAGAGCGCGGGGATGCTCGGCGCAGGCGCCTTCATGGGCTACCTGGCCGTGATCCTCCTGTCGTTCGCCCTGGCGTGGGGCCTCACCGAGATCGTGCCCGAGGGCGTCGCCTTCCTGATCGTCGGCGTGCTCTACGGCGTCGCCGCCGCCGTGCTCCTCACCCGGGGCAAGCGGCAACTGGCCGAGGTACAGGCCATACCCCAGACCCAAGCGAGCCTGAAGGAGGACGTGCAGTGGGCACGAGAGCAGAAGAGCTGAGGGCCCAAGCGGCCGAACAACGCCAGATGATCGCCGGCGACCTCGAAGCAGTCGGCGACCGGGTCAGTCCCGGTCGGATGGTGGCCCGTCGGCGAGCCGCCGTCGGCGAACGCTTCGGACGGGCCAAGGACGCCGTGATGGGCACGGCCGACAGCGCACGCGGCACCGTCGGCTCGGCGGCCGACGGCGTCGGGAGCACGGCTTCGTCGATCACCGCCGCCCCTGCCGCCATCGGGGAGAAGGCGACCGCCGCCGCCGAGGGCAACCCCCTCGTCGCCGGGCTGGTCGCCTTCGGCGCCGGTGTGCTGGTGGCCTCGGTGCTGCCCGCCTCCCGCAAGGAGGCGGAGCTCGCCCAGTCGCTCCAGCCGAAGCTGCAGTCGGCGGCCGAGGAGCTCAAGGGGGTGGCCCAGGGGGTCGTCGAAGAGGTCAAGCCCACCGCTGAGCAGGCGGTGCAGGAGCTCAAGCAGGGGGCCACCGACGCCGCCGGCAACGTGAAGGCCGCCGCCAGTGACTCGGCGGAGACGGTCAAGGGAGAAGCCACGTCGGCGGCGGGTGACGTGCAGGGCGCGGCCAAGTCCGGCTGAAGTTCCACCGCGAACGGCGCCCCGGAAGGGGTGAGCAGTCGCTCCGGGTGGTGGGTCCCGATCGTGGTGCCCACCGCCCGCGGCGGCGGGTCCCGGCGATCAGTGGTCGCCGAAGAGTTCCGGGTCGAGCAGGCCGTTGGCGGCCGCCAGGGCGGTGGCGGTCTTGACCGCCTCCTCGTAGACGACGCCGAGGTGCCCGGCGGCGGTGGCCGGGTCGGGGGCCAGCGGTGGGTCGCCCAGGGAGCGCAGGAGCGCCCGGGGATCCGATGTCGGCACGATCGGCGTCGGCGGCGCCAACTCGACGTCGGCCTTGCCCCAGAAGCCGTCATCGACGGGCGCCTTGCGGGTGGCGCGGCGGCGCCGGCTCATGCCGCCGCCTCGTCGGGGGTGGCGGGCGCACTGTCGTCGATGATGGCGTCGGGACGGATCCCGAGGGCGGAGCGCAACTGCTCGGCGCCGAGGTCGGCGAGCGAGCTGCTGGCGGGGAGGACCATCTCGGCGATGTGGCGCTTGCCGGCCACCACCTCCTCGACCCGCTCGTCGACCGTGCCGGGGCACACGAGACGGTGGGAGATCACCGCGTTCTGCTGACCGATGCGCCACGCCCGGTCGCGCGCTTGGTCCTCGACGGCCGGGTTCCACCACCGGTCGTAGAGCACGACGTGGTTGGCGGCCGTGAGGTTCAGCCCGGCGCCGCCGGCCTTGATCGACAGCACCAGCACGCCGGGCCCCTCGAGGGCCTGGAAGTCGGCGATGATCGCGTCGCGCGCACCCCGGGACAACCCGCCGTGGTAGCAGGCGACCGGCTGGCCGGTGACCTCGGCGAGGCGGGTGGCCAGGCGCTCGCCCCAACGGGCGAAGTGGGTGAAGACCAGCATCCGCTCGCCGGCGGCGAAGACGGATTCGACCAGTTCCTCGAGGCGGGCGAGCTTGCCCGATCGGCCGGCGAGCGGCTGGTCGTCCTCGTCGCCGAGGTAGGCGGCGGGGTGGTCGCAGATCTGCTTCAGGGCGGTGATGGCGGCGAGCACGTTGCCCTTGCGCGACGACGGGTCCTCGGCGGTCGGCCCGTCGGCCAGCAGCCGGTCGAGCACCGCCTGGTACAGGCCCACCTGCTCGGCGGTCATGGCGCAGTGGTCGAGCACGTCGATCTTGTCGGGCAGCTCGGCGGCGATCGCCGGCTCGGCCTTGGTGCGGCGGAAGACGAGCAGGCCGTTGAGGGCCCGCAGCGCCGCCTCGCCCGCCGCCCGCTTGTCGCCTCGTCCGGCCGGGGCCCCTGCCCCGACGCCGCCGGAACCGGCGCCGGAGAGCTGATCGACGAAGGCCTGGCGGGGGCCGACCAGGCCGGGATTGGTGAAGTCGACGATGGCCCACAGGTCGCCGAGGCCGTTCTCGATGGGCGTGCCCGTGAGCGCGATCCGGCTGGGAGCGGGGATGCGGCGCAACTGCCGGGCGGTCTCGCTCGCCGGGTTCTTGATGGTCTGGGCCTCGTCGACCACCACCCGGCGCCAGCCGACGGCGGCCATGGCCTCGACGTCGCGCACGGCGGTGCCGTAGGTGGTGAGCACCACGTCGGCCTTCTCGGCCACCGCCTCGAGGTCGCGGGCTTCCACCCGACCGGCACCGTGGTGGAGGTGCACCCGCAGACCGGGGGCGAAGCGGGTCGTCTCCGCCTTCCAGTTGCCGAGCACGGCCGGTGGCGTGATGACGAGCGTCGGGCCCTCGTCGCGGGTCTCGAGCAGGTGGGCGATGACGGTCGGCGTCTTGCCCAGGCCCATGTCCATGGCCAGGCAGCCGCCGAGCCCGGCGGTGTCGAGGAAGGCCAGCCAGCCCCGGGCTTCGGCCTGGTACTCGCGCAGCTCACCGACGAAGCCCTCGGGGGCGGCGAGCGGTTCGGGCGGGGCCTCGGTGGCGCCGCGGACGAGGTCGACCGCCCAGCCGCTGCCCTGCACCGATATCGGCCCACCGAGGGTGCCGCCCTCGAGCCCGACGGCATGGCGCAGGATCGCCGCGCCCGACAGCTCGGTGATGGCGGCCCGCTCGGCCAGCGCCTCGGCGGCGGCCTTGAGGTCGACCTGGTCGAGCTCGACCCAGCGCCCACCGACCCGCACCAGGGGTCGGGCCTCCTTGGCCAGGCGGGCGATGGCGGCGGCGTCGAGCTCGAGATCGTCGAGCACCACCGACCACCGCACCGCCGAGAGCTGGTGGGCACCGGCCAGCGACGGGCCGGCGGCGAAGGCGTCGGCGCTGAGCTGAAGGCGGGGCGACGGCCGGCGGATCGACGCGGTGGGGATGCGGACCTCGAACCCGGCGGCGACGAGCGCCTGGCCGGTACCGGTCATCAGCTCCCACGCCTCGTCGCTGTCGACGATCACGACGCCGCGGCGTTGGCTGGGCCGGCGCAGCGGCTCGAGCAACCGCTCGAGGCGCTTGAGCTGGGCCTCGACCGCCTGGGCCTTTGCCCGCGACGGGGTGGCCAGCGCCGGCTCGATGAGCATCGGCGTGCGTTCGACACCGGTGGCCTCGACGGTGAGCAGCCAGCCGCCGTCGCGCTCGGGTGGCTCGAGGCGCACGGTGAGCCCCACCGTGGCCTCGGTCGTGACCGGAGCGGCCCATCGACGGAGGCGGTCGGCCAGCTCGGCCGCCGGCCGGGTCGCGGCATCGAACGGGCGACCGGCGAGCCCGGCGAGCACCGCCTCGCGGACGTCATGGTGGGTGCGGGCCACCGGGATCGTGGCCGGGGCCACCAGGCGGGCGGCACCGGCCTGGCAGACGGCA
>JBBJOU010000107.1:0-7019 GCA_037724305.1 Acidimicrobiales bacterium | reverse complement strand
GCCGGCGGGCACGACGAACTCGCTGAGCCCGACGCTCTCGAGGCTGGCGATCACCGGCCAGGCGAGGGCGACACCGAGCACCAGGCCGAGGACGGTGCCGAGCAGGGAGATGATGACCGCCTCCCAGCGAACGGTCGACCTGACCTGGCGGCGCGACATGCCCACCGCCCGCAGGAGCCCGATCTCGCGGGTCCGTTCGTAGATCGACAGCGACAACGTGTTGGCGATGCCGATCACCGAGATGATGATCGACAGCGCCAGGAGGCCGTAGATCACGTTCACGAACGACGTCACCTGGCTGGCCAGGCTGCCGGCGAACTCCTCGGCGTTCTCGACCCCGACGCCCACGAAGCGATCGACGACGGTCTCGACCTCGGTACGGACCGCGGCGGGGTCGGCACCCTCCGCGAGGTTGAGGTACACCTGGGCATCGAGGGGTTCGGGGAAGGTGGCCTTGAACGCCGCGGACGTGATGGTGTAGCTGCCCAGCAACGTCTGGTCGTCGCTCACCGCCTGGAGGGTGAGGTCGAGGCGGGCACCGTTGGGGGCGATCACGCCGATCGGGTCGCCGATGGCCAGCTCGCGGTCCTCGACGATCTGGCGGTCGACGACGATGCCGTCGTCGCCGAGGTCGCGCAGCTCGCCCTCGCTCATGGTGACGTCGAGCACCGACCCGATGGCCGCCGGGTCGACCGCACCGATGAAGTTGGTCGGCATCTCGCCGTCGGGCATCTCCAGTTGCGTCTCGCCGAACTGGATGGCGGTGACCAGCTCGACGTCCTCCACCGTCGCCAACTCCTGGGTCACTGCCGGGGTGAACCCGAAGGTGGCGAAGCCCGTCGGACTGACGACCAAGTCGGCCTCGAAGCCCCGCTCGACCACCGCGGTGAGCGAGCGTTGGGCCGAGGCGGCGGCGACGTTGATGAAGCCCACGAGGGCGACGGCGATCATCAACGCCGACGCCGTCGCCGCCGTGCGCTTGGGGCTGCGCGACGCGTTCTCGCGGGCCAGGGTGCCGGTCATGCCCTTGAGGCGGGGCAGGAAGGCACCGACGGCACGCGACAGCGGGGTGGCGGCGAGCGGAGCCAGGACGATCACCCCGACGATGGCGGCCAGGGCACCGAGCCCGACGGCGGGGAGGGCGTCGGTGCCCTCGTCGCCGAAGCCCTGGGCAAGGTTGAGGACGGCCACCGCCACGAGCAGTAGCCCGATGACGAGGCGGGGCACGGACCGACCGCTGTGGTCGACGGCGACGTCGCGCAGCGCGGCGATGGGTGGCACCCTGGTGGCCCGCACCGCGGGGGCCAGGGCGGCGACCACGGTGACCGTCACGCCGATGGCGAAGGCGTAGCCGACGATGCCCGGGCTCACTGCCACCGAGGACGAGGGGAGGTCGAGGCCGGCGCCCGAGAGCGCGGCCTGCACCCCGACGGCCAGCAGCACGCCGAGGCCGAGTCCGACCGCCGAGGCGACGAGGCCGACGATCAGCGCCTCCACCACCACCGAGCGCAGCACCTGGCCCCGGCTGGCCCCGATGGCCCGCAGGAGGGCCAGCTCACGGCTGCGCTGGGTGACCAGGATGGCGAAGGTGTTGTAGATGATGAAGGTGCCGACCAGCAGGGCGATGGCAGCGAAGATCACCAGGAACTGGCTGAAGAAGCTGAAGCCCTGCTGGATGTCGCTGGCCTGCTCCTCGCCGGCCTCGGTGCCGGTGATGACCTCGGTGCCCTCGGGGGCGATCGGGGTGAGCCGCTCGACCAGGTCGGCCTCCGCGAGCCCGTCGGCGCCGGCGACCAGGATCTGGGTGAGCTGGCCCTCCTGGCCGCTGAGGCGCTGCGCCTCGGCGACGGTGACGTCGGCCGACACCGCGCCGGCGAAGCTGTCGGCGTCGCCAGCGGTGAAGGTGCCGACCAGGGTGTAGGTGAGGTCGCCCTCGGCGGCCTGCAGGGTCACCTCGTCGCCCACGGCGAACTCGCCGTCCTCGGCCGCGGCCACGTTGAGGGCGATCTCGTCGTCGGCCTCGGGCCCGCGCCCGTCCTGGAGGTCGTACGGGTTGAGCGGGCCTTCGGGCAGCCACGACTCGACGATGGTGGGCGGTCCCTGGCTCGATCCGACGGCGTCGCCCTCGGCGTCGAGCACCCGAGCGCTGAACCCCGAGTTCGAGACGTAGGGCTGGGCGTCGGCCACCCCGTCGACGGCGCGCACCTGTTCGAGCACCGCCTCGTCCACCCGCTCTCGGGCGCCGCCGAAGTCGGCGTCGAAGACCTCCTCGCCCTGCACGACGGCGTCGGTCTCGGCATACACGGTGCCGAACAGGTCGTCGAAGACCTTGTTGAGGGCGTTGGTGAACACGAACGTGCCGGCCATGAAGGCCACCCCGAGGGCGACGGCGATCAGCGTCGAGATCAGGCGGCGCTTGTGCTCCCAGAACGACCGCAGGGTGGTCTTGAGCATCGGTCAGTCCCCCAGGGCCTTCATGGTGTCGATGACCGTCTCGGTGGTGGGGTCGTCGAGCTCGTGGACGAGCGTGCCGTCGGCCAGGAACAGGACCCGGTCGGCGTACGAGGCGGCCACCGGGTCGTGGGTGACCATCACCACGGTCTGGCCCATCTCGCGCACGGCCCGGCGCATGAAGTCGAGGATCTCGGCGCCGGCGCGGGAGTCGACGTTGCCGGTGGGCTCGTCGGCGAAGATCACCTCGGGGCGCCCGGCGAGGGCGCGGGCCACGGCCACCCGCTGCTGCTGGCCGCCGGAGAGCTCCGAGGGACGGTGGCCGAGGCGGTCGCGGAGGCCGACGGTGGCGATGACGTCGTCCAGCCATGCCTGGTCGGGATCGCGCCCGGCGAGCGCCATCGGCAGGGTGATGTTCTCGAGGGCGGAGAGGGTGGGGATGAGGTTGAACGCCTGGAAGATGAAGCCGATCCGGTCGCGCCGCAGCAGGGTGAGGCGCTTGTCGTCGAGGCCGCTGACCTCGGTGTCGCCGATGAAGACCTGACCGGAGGTGAGGGTGTCGAGCCCGGCCAGGCAGTGCATGAGCGTCGACTTGCCCGATCCCGACGGCCCCATGATGGCGGTGAAGCGCCCGGCGCCGAGCTCGACGGTCACGCCGTCGAGGGCGCGCACCGCGGTGGCGCCCTTGCCATAGACCTTGACCGCGTCGACCGCCCGGGCGGCGGCGCCCGTGGTCCGAGCGGGGGTGGTGGGCGCAGTGCTGGTCATGGCGCCGACCCTACGGACCCCCGCATCATCGGTCATCCGCCCGGGGGAGGTGCCGGCGTCCGCCGGGCGGCGGACGCCGACCCCGGGACCAGCTCAGGGATGTCCCCGGGTCGGACCCCGGCCGCTACGGCTGCTTGACGTAGCGGAGGTACGGCTTCTCGGCCCGGAACCCGTCGGGGTACTTCGCGGTGGCGGCCTCGTCGGAGACGGCGGGGACGATGATGACCTCGTCACCGTGCTGCCAGTTCACCGGCGTGGCCACCTGGTGCTGGGCGGTGAGCTGCAGCGAGTCGATGACCCGCACGATCTCGTCGAAGTTCCGCCCGGTGGAGGCGGGGTAGGTCAGGGTCAGCTTGACCTTGTCGTCGGGGCCGACCACGAACACCGAGCGCACCGTGGCCGTGTCGTCGGCGTTGGGGTGGACCATGTCGTAGAGGTCGGAGACCGTGCGGTCGACGTCGGCGATGATCGGGAAGTTGGGACGGATGCCCTGGGTCTCCTCGATGTCGGCGGCCCACGCGTCGTGGTTCTCAGGGGTGTCGACCGACAGGCCGACGACCTTCACGTTGCGCTTGTCGAACTCGGGCTTGAGCTTGGCCGTGTAGCCGAGCTCGGTGGTGCACACGGGGGTGAAGTCCCGTGGGTGGGAGAACAACACCGCCCAGCTGTCGCCCTTCCACTGGTGGAAGTCGATGGGGCCCTCCGTGGTCTCCGCCTGGAAGTTGGGAGCTTCGTCACCCAGTCGTAGCGCCATGCCTGCGTCCTCCTCGTGTGTCAGGAACCGGCGCAGCCTAGACGCTCCGGGTCGAATTGCCGACCGGACTGGTCGGGATTTCGGAGCGCACGACGAAACGCTGCCGGACCACCTGCGCCCGGACGCAGCGAGAGCCGGTCCTGAGGACCGGCTCTCGGCGCCGGTCGGGGGGCGGACGTCCCGGCCGGCAGGTCACGGATGGGGGCGGGACCACCCGGACGGCGGGGAAGGTTCCCCGCCCGAACCGGTGCTAGACACGATCTCGCCGGATTTTCTCGCGCGATCACCGCATCGTCGGGAAGCCGCTCGCCCCCACCCCGCCCCCACCCCCGGAGCACACCTCGTGGAACCTGTGCCCGTCGACGGTCCGATCGAGCTCCTGTTGCCCGCCGACACCCGCCTGGTGCGCGTCATCCGATTGGTGGCGAGTGGGCTCGCCACCACCGCCGGGTTCGACGTCGACCAGCTCGAGGACCTCAGGATCGGGGTCGACGAGGCCGTGGCCGCCCTGCTCGAAGGGGGCGACGGCAGCCCGCTGGCGCTGACCTTCCACCTGCTCGGGACCGAGGTGACGCTCGCCGGCTCCACCCCGGCCGGCGCCGCCGCCGCCGACGCCGGCCGCCTCGAGCTCTCGGCTCGCATCCTCGACGAGGTGGTCGACCACCACGAGCTCGGGCGCGAAGACGGTCGGATCGTGGTGCGGCTGCACATGCGTCGCACCGGCGGCTGAGGGTGGCGGCTCCCCCCCGCTGGTGGGGCGCTCGCGCCCGGGCGGCCTGAGCGTCGTGGCGGTCGACCGCGCCACCCGCGCCGAGGAGCTCGCCCGCTTCCGGGCCTATCGCGACTCCGGTGACCAGGACGCTCGCAACGCCCTCGTCGAGGAGTTCCGATGGGTGGCCGTGCACTGCGCCCGCCGCTTCGCCGACCGGGGCGAACCGCTCGACGACCTCGTCCAGGTCGCCCAGCTGGGGGTGCTCAAGGCGGTGACGCGCTTCGACCCCGACATGGGCGTGTCGTTCGTCAGCTTCGCCCTGCCCACCGTGCTCGGCGAGCTGCGCCGCTACTTCCGCGACGCCACCTGGTCGGTCCGGGTGCCCCGCCGCATCAAGGACCTCCACGTCGAGGTCGGCTCGAGCATCGAGTTCCTCACCGGCGAGCTCGGGCGCCCGCCCCGCCCCGACCAGCTGGCCGGTCACCTCGGCGTCGACGTGCAGGACATCCTCGAGGCGCTCGATGCCGGCTCGGCGTATCGCACCACCCCCCTGGCCAGCAGCGGCGAGCGCGGCGACGACGAGCCGGTCGGCCTGGTCCTCGGCCTCGAGGATGTCGAGCTCGGCCGCTCCGACGACCGCCAGATGGTGCGACGACTGCTGGCCGAGCTCCCCGACCGGGAGCGCACCATCCTCGAGCTGCGCTTCGCCAACGGCCTCTCGCAGTCCGAGATCGCCGACCGGGTGGGCGTCAGCCAGGTCCACGTCTCCCGCCTCCTCCGCAAGAGCCTCCGCCTGCTCCAAGAACGCCTCGCCAGCGAAGGCGAAGGCGCCGACGGCCCCGTCGACGCCTAGCGGGCGAAGCCCCGACCTAGCCGGTGGTGAAGAGGTCGAGCAGGCCGGTGACCGACAGGACCCGTTCGACCGAGCCGTGCACGCCCTCCACGGTCAGCGAGCCGCCGCTGCGCACCAACCGGTCACGACCCTGCACGAGCGCCTGCAGGCCCGAGGAGTCGCAGAAGCGGAGCGCGGCGGCGTCGACGACGACGTCCCGGCCGTCACCGAGGGCGGCGATGGCCTCGCTCACCGCCGCCGCAGTGTGGACGTCGAGCTCGCCCTCGAGGCGGACCACGGCGCGCTCGGCGTCGTCGGAGACGTCGATCCGCAGGTGGTCGGGCTCGTCGGTCATGGCCGACAACCCTAGAGGGCGCGGGGCGGGGGCCGCACGGTGGGAGTGGCAGAACGGGACCCGTTCGGCCTCACGACGCCACGCCGGCGCGGCCCTCAGCTGTCGAGGAGGGCGGGAGGCGCCTGGCGCCCTCGTTTCAGCTCCTTGAACTCGCTGATCGGGGTGAGGGCGCGGACGCCTTCCCACAGGCGCCGGGCGTCGTCGAGCGCCGGGACCCGGTCGATGATCGGGCCGAAGACGGCCTGGTCGCCTCGCTCGGAATCGGTCCAGGTGAGCACCGGGCTCCCGACGTCGGGGCCGACGAGGTCCATGGCGGCGTCGGTGGCGGCGTCGACGGCGGCATCGAGGGACTCGTCGCCGGCGGCGGCGAGGGCGGCCTCGGGCAGCCCGGCCGCCCGGGCGGCGGCGTCGACCGCCTCCACACTGGGATCGGCTCCGGCCCGGAAGGTGGCGTCACCCCAGGCGTCGTAGAAGCGCCCGATGGCGTCGTGGTCGCCGACCTCGGCGAGGTGATGGACGAGCCGGGTGCCGACACGGCCGGCCGCCATCATCGGTCGGTACTGCTCGGGCACCTCGCCGCCCTCGTTCAGGTGGGCGAGCGAGAACGGAGCCCACCGCACCTCGACGTCACCCGCCTCGGCGAGGCGGACGAGCCAACGTGACGTGAGCCAGGTCCAGGGGCAGACGGGATCGAAGTGGAAGGTGACGTGCACGGGGGCGTCAACCCCGGGCGGAGCCCTGATCTTCCGCACACGCCGGGCGGCGGCCTACCGTCACGAGGCATGGGCATCCTGCGTCGCCGTCGGGCACCGGCAGAGGTCGAGCGCACCGACGCCGAGTGGCGGGCGCAGCTCGACCCCGAGGCCTACCGGGTCCTGCGCCGCTCGGGCACCGAGCGCCCCGGGTCGAGCCCGTGGGCGAAGCCGCCGGCGGGCGGTGCCTACCGGTGCGCCGGGTGCGACGCCGAGCTGTTCCGGGTCGGTGACCAGTTCGACTCCGGCACCGGGTGGCCGAGCTTCGCCGCCCCCGCTGACCCTGAGGCGGTGACGACCCACACCGACTACAAGCTGGTGCTGCCCCGTCGCGAGGCGACCTGCCGGCGCTGCGGCGGCCACCTCGGCCACGTGTTCACCGACGGCCCCGCCCC
>JBBJOU010000106.1:0-7044 GCA_037724305.1 Acidimicrobiales bacterium | reverse complement strand
TGCCGCCCACGCTCCTGCGCCAGGCGTCAGCCGAGGAACTGGAGCTGGATCAGGGCACCTACGACCGGTTGCGGGGTGCGGCCGGCGACGACGACGCCGTCGCCAGCTTCACCGTGCCGGCCGGCCGCTTCGGGGTGGTGCTGGCCGAGAGCCTCGTCGGGCCCGAAGGGGCGGTGACCTACACCTCGTCGGTCCCGCTGTCGAGCTTCCCCGACGCCGACAACGGCGTGCCGCTGACGATCGGGACCCGCCATGTCGGCGCGCTCGACACCTTCGAGACCCTCGACACGTTCACCGTCGACCTCGCCCAGGGGCAGGCCCTCGACGTCTACCTCGGGGCCGTCGCCGGCGACATGGCGTATTGGATCTACCCGGTCGGCGGCGAAGCCGACGAGGCGAACATGGTCGACGACTCCAACGAGGGCCTGTACGGGCTCGATGCCCACGAGACCTTCACCGCCCCCGCCGCCGGCGCCTACATCATCGAGGTCAGCACCTACGAGACCATCTCGGTCGGCTACGTGCTCGACGTACAGGCGGGGTGAACGAGGTCCAGGGGCGCGACGGCTGCCGCGACCACTGCCGGCCGTCCGTCGCAGCTCAGTCGGTGAGCGTCACGGTGGCGACCACCGGTGCGCCCGAGGCGGGGGTGATGGTGACGGTGAAGGTCCTCGGTGGGCCGGCAGGAGCGCCGGCGACGAGGGCGGTGGTGACCGTGGTGCGGGACTGGCCGGCGGGGATGGTCGCCTCGTTGGTGCGGGCCACGTAGTCGACGCCGTCCACCGCGGTGCCGTCGGCGGTCGACCACGTGAAGGTGAAGCCCTCGGCCGGTGCCGGCTCGGCCAGTTCGACGCGCACCCGCACCCGGCGCTCGCTACGGGCGGCGGCCACGTCGGCCACGGTGACGGGGCCGTCCGACCCGGCGGCCCCCTCGGCGCCGTCCGGGCTGTCGGCGTTCCCGCCGCCGCCACCACCCCCGCCACCGCCCCCGCCGCCACCCTCCTCGATGGGGGCGACGCCGGCGATGCTCGGGAGCTCGGTGGGGGTCTGCAGGTCGTCGTCGACGGTGACCGGTGCACCGTCCACCGTGGTGGCGCCGATGGTGACGCGCCCCCGCTCGGCGACGTACAGCTCCGCCCCCACGGGGAGGGTCACGGTCGAGCCAGTGACCTCGATGGCGCCGGCGGCGTCGGAGTCGAAGACGGTGAAGGGGCGGTCGGGGGCGCCGGTGCCGCCGGTGAAGGTGCTGTTGCGCACCACCACGTTGCCGTTGGCCTGCACGTGGGCGGCGCTGCCGGCGCCGCCCGGGTAGCGGGGGTCGACGGAGGTGCAGCCGTCGATGACCACGGCGGCACCGGGGGCGGCGGAGGGATGGACGCGGATGCTGCGCTTGGCGTCGGTGATGGTGCAGCCGGTGACGGTGGTGTCGCTCGACTTCAGGTCGACCCCCGAGTCGTAGGCCCCGGTCACGGTGAGCCCGGTGATGGCGATGTCGTGGTCGAACTCCTCGGTGGTGATGCCGTCGCCCTGCCAGTACTCCTCGCCGTAGTCGGCCACGAGGGCGGTGAAGCTCACGTTGGTGATCGTGATGGCGCTGTTGCCCGGCGCCTCGTTGCCGCTGAACCCGATGCCGATCAGGAAGTCGTCACCGTCCTGGCCGAGGCTGTCGGCGGTGATGTCGCTGATGGTGATGTCGGTGCTGCCGTTCTCGAAACGCAGGGCCTGCTTGGAGAAACCCTGGATGTCCCAGCGTTCGAAGCGGGCGCCGGCCACGCTGGCCGGGGCGTCGACCAGGAGCCCGCGACGGATGTTGGTGGCGGTCACGTCGGTGATGGTGAGATCGGCGTGCTCCCCACCGGTGACGGTGATGGCCTCACCCAGGTCGTCGAGGGCGAGTTGCTCGATGACGATGTGGTCGGCGCCGTCGGCCAGTTCCAGGAACGGCGGCCCCGTGGGGTCGTCGGCGACCCACGGGTCGGGCCGGGTCCCGGACACGGTGAACGGTGCCGGCTCGTCGGTGGCCGGGTCGACGCCACGGATGGTCACCGGGGCGTCGGGCTCGCCGCCGCTCTCCAACACCACGGCGGCGGTCTCGGCGTTGGCGAGCACGAGGGGCGAGCCGGCGTCGAGGCGCACCTCGCCGCCGGGGCCGGCGCCGGTCACGAGGGTGTCGAGGTCGGTCACGGGGGCGGCGTCGTCCCAGGTGCTGCCGTCGGCCGCCCCCCGCCCCTCACCGGCGGCGTAACGGACCCCGTCCTCGAACTGGTCGCCGGCCGGCGTGTCCGGGCCACCGGGGTCGTCGCCCCCGCCGTCGTCGCCTCCGCTGCCGCGCAGGACGACGACGAGGACCACGACGAGGACGACGACGAAGAGCGCCGCCGCTGCTTCGGGGATGCGGGATCGGTTGGCCACGGGACGGTGACGGTAGGGCACCACCCGCGCCGGGCCTCGGCAGGTGGGGGGGACATCGCCGCACCAGCGGCGCGCATCATGATGCACCGGGGGTAGCGTGGGCCTCGTGCGCACGACCGTGAACATCGACGAGCACCTCCTGGCCGAGGCGAAGGCGGTCGCCGCCCGCACCCGGCGGTCGCTCGGCGAGGTGATCGACGACGCGCTCCGGGCGGCGCTCGTCGAACGCGCTGCGCCCCACCAGCGGGCTCGGGTCGTGCTCCCCACGGATGGCGGATCCGGCCTGCAGCCCGGCGTCGACCTCGAGGACAAAGAGGCCATGGCCGAGCTCCTGGGTGACAATCGCCCGCCGTGGATCGTGCGCTGACCGTTGCTGCTCGCCGACGTCAACGTGTTCCTCTACGCCCGGCGGCGCGAGAGCCCGCGCCACGAGGAGTACCGGTCGTGGTTGGAGGACGCCCTGGCCGGAGACGAGCGCTTCGGTGTGAGTGAGCTGGTGCTGTCGGCGTTCGTCCGGGTCAGCACCAACCATCGGGCGTATCTCGAACCGACGCCGCCCGAGCAGGCGATTGAGTTCTGCCAGATCGTGCTGGCGGCGCCGGCCGCCGTGCCGATCCGGCCCGGCCCCCGGCACTGGGGGATCTTCGCCGACCTCTGCGTCACCGCCGGCGCTCGGGCCAACGTGGTTCCCGACGCGTACCTGGCGGCGCTGGCCATCGAGCACGGCGCCACCTGGCTCACCGCCGACACCGGCTTCGGTCGCTTCCCGGGCTTGCGCTGGCGGCATCCGCTCGATGGCTGACGACGACGCCCTGCGATCACTCGGGTGGACGCCCGAACGGGCTGCGGCGGCGCCGCCGGTACCCGAGGGGGGCGCCGTCGGTCGGGTCGAGCGGGTCGACCGCGGCTGGTGCCGGGTGGCGGGCGCCTTCGGGTCGGTCCACGTACGGACGCTCCGCGAGGGGGCGGTCGGCGCCGTCGGCGAGGTGGCGGTGGGGGACTGGGTGGTGCTGTCGGGCCTCGGTCACGACGACGGCGCGCCCGACGTCGCGGTGGCCGCCGTGCTCGAGCGCACCACGGCGCTGGTGCGGCGGGCGACCGGCCGGGTCACCGCCCCGCAGGTGCTGGCGGCCAACATCGACGTGGTGCTCGTCGTGCACGGGCTCCACGTCGAACCCCACCTCGGCCTGGTCGAGCGCGAGCTGGTGGTGGCCCACGATGCCGGCGCCGAGCCGGTGGTGGTGCTGACCAAGGCCGACGTCAACGTCGACGCCGCCGCCGCCGGCCGGGCGCTGGCGGCCGAGCTGCTCGACGTCGCCGTGCTGGTGGCCAGCGCCACCACGGGGGAGGGCCTCGACGCCGTCCGGGCCGCCGTCCACGACCGCACCTTCGTGCTCCTCGGGCCATCGGGCGCCGGCAAGTCGACGTTGGCCAACGCCCTGCTCGGCTCGGCGGCGCAGCGCATCGGCGCGGTGCGCGAGGGCGACGGCCAGGGCCGCCACACCACCTCGGCCAGCCAGCTCATCGTCGTGCCCGGCGGCGGCGTGTGCATCGACACGCCGGGCATCCGCGAGGTCGGGCTGTTCGGCGCCGACGACGGGCTGGCGGCGGTGTTCGCCGACGTCGAGGCCCTGGCCGAGACCTGCCGCTTCGACGACTGCGCCCACACCGTCGAACCGGGTTGCGCGGTGCAGGGCGGCGTCGAGCCCGGGCGCCTGGCCCGGTGGCGGGCGCTGCGGGCCGAGCTCGACGAGGTCGACGACGCCCTGACCGCCGCCGAGCGCCGCCCCCGCCGCCGGCGCCGCTGACCAGGGAGCACGTTGCATGACCGAGCTGATCGACCGGGGCACCCCCCACGACGACGTCGACACCGTGCTGGCCCGCCTGGACGCGCCGCTCGCGTCGGCCATGCGCACGCAGCGCGCCGTGCGCCGGCTCCTGCCCGACCCGGTCGACGACCGCATCGTGCTGCGCCTCCTCGAGCTCGCCCTCAAGGCCCCGACCGGGTCCAACGGCCAGAACTGGGAGTTCGTGGTGGTGAAGGACCCGGCCACCAAGGCCCGCCTGGCCGCCCGGTACCGGGAGGCGTGGAAGCTCTACGGCGGCGTGGCGCGCCACGTCACCGGCGACGACGAGGCCATGGGCAAGATGGTCGGTGCCGTCGAGTGGCAGGTCGAGCACTTCGAGGAACTGCCGGTACTGGTGGTGGCCTGCCTGCGGGGCGCCCGGGTACCGCTGCTCCCGGCGCCGCCCGCCGTCGCCAGCAGCTTTTACGGGTCGATCTACCCGAGCGTGCAGAACCTCCTGCTCGGCGCCCGGGCGGTCGGGCTGGGCGCGTCGCTCATCACACTGCCCCTGTGGTCGACGGTCGCCGCCCGCCGGGCGCTCGGGCTGCCGGTGTCGGTCACCCCGTGCTGCGTCGTCCCCCTGGGGTGGCCCCGGGGTCGCTACGGCCCCACCACCCGCAAGCCGGTGGGCGACGTCGTGCACCTCGACCGCTACGGCAACCGCCCCTGGCGCGACGGCGCGTAGGACGACGGCTCAGGACCCACTGGCGGCTGAGAGAAGCGTCAGACCGGCGGGATGGGGCGGGCTCGGGCCTCCCAGCCGACGAAGGCGAGGGTCCGGCGCAACAGGGGGCCGATGGCGAGGGCGAAGACGAGGGTCCCGACGCCGACGGCGCCACCGAGGAGGGCGCCGAGGGTCACGAAGGTGACCTCGAGGCCGAGGCGCACGACGTCGATCCGGATGCCCCGGGCGGCGAGGCCGATCATCAGCATCTCGGCGGGGCCGGTGCCGGCCTCGGCGGCGACCACGCCGGTGATGCCGCAGGTGGCAAGGACGAGGCCGGCCCCGAACAGGGCGACGCGCCCCGGCATCGACGCCACGTCGGGCATCAGGGGGAGGAGCACGCCGAGCAGCGGACCGACGGTCACGAGGGCGACGGCGGTGCCCACCCCCGCCCGCTCACCGAGGACGAGACCGCCGCCGACGCAGGCGACCGGGACGAGGACGGCCGAGATCCACAGGGGGATGCCGGTGCCCTCGGCCAGGCCGGTGGTGAGGACGTCGAAGGGGGCGGCGCCCAACTCGGCGGTGAGCAGGAGGGTGACACCGGCGGCCACCAGCAGGAGCGAGAGCACCAGCACGACGAGGCGGGGGACCAGGCCGGCCCCGGGCGGCACCAGCAGCACGCTCAGGGCGGGGCCGCCGGGTAGAAGCCGTGCAGGACGCCGACCGGGGTGCCGGCGGCGGCGGCGGCGACCTGGGTGGCCGTGGCCCCCCCGTCGAGGCCGCTCCGTCGCGGGAGGGCGTGGACGGCGAAGGCGTACTCGTGGACCTCACCGCCGGGCACGCACGGGCCGGACCAGCTGCGCCCCTCGACGGCGCCCTCGGGCACACCGTCCTCGCCGAGGCCGACGACGACGGGGTCGATGCCGGCGACGGCCCATTGGTAGGCGAAGCCGCCGTCCTCGCCGGCGGTGAGGTCGGTCACGAGCACGATCAGCTCGGAGGTGCCGGCCGGGACACCCGTCCACGCCAGCGCCGGCGACACGTCCGCACCGGTGCACGAGTGGCGCTCGGGGATCACCCCGCCCTCGCCGAAGGCGGCGCTGGTGACCACGATGCCGTCGGCCGGTTCGCCATCGGCGTTCGAGCCCGCTTCCGGGCCGAGCACCGCCCCGTCGTCGCCGCTCGACGGCGTGGTGCTCGTCGTCGCCAACGGTGGCGCGGTGGCGCCGGGGGCGGGCTCGGCCAGGTCGCGCCCGTCGGTGCCGCACCCCGCCACGAGCAGGAGCGCGGCGGCGGCCACGCCGGCGAACCGCGCGTTCACGGTGCGGCGAGGAGCTCGCGCTCGGCGAGGGCGACCGGCATGGCCCCGGTGCCGGCGACGGCGTCGTGGAACGCCTTGAGCGCACCGCGTCCCTCGGCCTGCCACCGGTCGCGCAGCGCCTCGATGAGCAGCGACCCGGTGAGGTAGCTGGCCGCCTGGGTGGGCCAGGCGCAGTAGCGGGTGACCTCGGCCTCGGCCACGGCCCGGGGGAGCCCGGCGACGTCGGCCATGTAGTCGACGGCGTCGTCGACCGCCAGCCCGAAGCAGTGCAGGCCGGTGTCGACGACGATGCGGGCGGCGCGGAACAGGCGGGCGTCGAGGTGGGCCAGCTCGTCGCCCGGCTCGGTGAAGAAGCCCTGCTCGCGCATCATCCGCTCGGCGTAGAGGGCCCAGCCCTCGGTGAAGTACGAGGTGGTGAGGACCCGGCGGAGCGGGCTGGCGGCCACCTGGAGGCGGGCGAAGTGCCAGTGGTGGCCGGGGTAGACCTCGTGCACGGTGGTGGTGGGCATCGACGGGAAGCTGTTGTCGGTGAGGCGTTCCGCCAGCTGCTCGGGCGTGGTGCCATCGGGCGGGTAGGGCACGTTGAAGATGCCGTCGAGCGAGTCGCCGAAGGCCGGTGGTGGGAAGTAGGAGGCGACCGCCAGCACCGGTCGCTGGAACACCGGTGAGGGAAGGACCTCGCAGCGCTCGCCGTCGGGAAGGGTGACGAGGTCGCGCTGGGCGAGGAAGGCGCGGGCGGCGGCGGTGCAGCGTTCGTAGCCCCCGCGCATCTCCTCGGGGGTCGTGGGCCGGCGCCG
>JBBJOU010000105.1:0-7100 GCA_037724305.1 Acidimicrobiales bacterium | reverse complement strand
CGCCGAGCGGAACCCGCCGGACGCCCCGTTCCGTTTCGTCCTCCGCCTTCCTCCTGAGCTCATCGGCCCTCGTGAGGGGCGCGAGGAAAAGGCCGCCGCCGAGCTCCACGACGGGCGCGACGACGTCGGCGCCGAGGAGCGCGACGCGCCCGAACGGGGAGCTGCGCCACCGGCGGAAGCGCAGGTCCGCGAGTCGGGACGCTCCCCGGGCATCCCTCCCCGGCGCTGCGGTCGCCGCCGCGCCGCGCAGCGCCTCGTGCTCGGCGTCAACGTCGTCGCCATCGTCGGCTGTCTGGTGGCGGCGGGAACGTTGTGGTGGACCTATGACCGGGTTCGGGAGCTCCCGGTGGTGGCGCTCGGCGCCCAGCTCGTCCCGGTCGACGACGGCCCGGCCCTCGCCGGCGGCGACGGAGGCGAAGGCGGCGACGGGGCCCAGAACTTCCTCATCGTGGGCACCGACTCCTTCGCCGAGGGGCGCGAGTTCGACGTCCGCGCCGACACCATCATGGTGCTGCGCCTCGACCCGAGCAGCGAGCGGGCCGCCCTGCTGTCGCTGCCCCGAGACCTCTACCTCCCGATCGCCGGGCAGGGCGGGTCGGCCCGCATCAACAGCGCCATCCAGGGCGGACCGGGAGCGCTGATCGAGACCATCGACGACGCGCTCGGTGTCCCCGTCAACCACTACGTCGAGATCGACTTCGCCGGCTTCGAGGACCTGGTGGACGCGGTCGGCGGGGTGCCGGTGTTCTTTCCCGAGCCGGTCCGGGACCAGCGGTCGTTCCTCTCGGTGCCGGTCGCCGGCTGCACCATCCTCGACCCCCAGCAGGCCCTCGCCTTCGTGCGGTCGCGGGCCTACGAGGTGGAGCGCGACGGCGGGTGGCAGGTCGACGGGTCGGGCGACCTCGGGCGCATCAGTCGCCAGCAGGACTTCATCCGCCGCGTCCTGGAGCGGGCGATCCAGCGCGGCGCCCGCAACCCCGCCGCCCTTCGCGACCTCGTCGAGATCGGCTTCGACCGCCTCACCGTCGACGACAGCCTCGCCCTCGGCGACGTGCTGGCGCTCGGTCGCCGGTTCCGCTCCTTCGAACCCGGCAATCTCGACCTCTACTCGCTCCCGGTCTACGACGAGATCATCCAGGGAGCCCAGGTGCTCCGCCTCGACCGGGTGGCGGCCCAGCCCACCCTCGACCTCTTCCGCATCGACGACGGTGAGGCGACCGTCGTGGTGCAGGTCCTCAACGGCACGGGCGAGCCGGGCGTCGCCGAGTCCGCCGCCGCCGCGCTGACCGACGTCGGCTTCGTCGTCCCGGCGGGCACCACCGCCGACGCCGACCGCTTCGACCATGCTCGCACCACCGTGCGCTTCGTCGAGGGTGCCGAGACCGAGGCCGTCCGGGTGGCCTCCCACCTCGGGGCCGACCCCGTCTTCGAGCGGGCCCTGTCCATCGCCGGCGGCCGCGTGGAGGTGATCATCGGCGCCGATCACGCCGGCGTGGTCGAGGAACCGCGTGCCGTCGCTCCCGGTCTCCTGCCCGCCACCACCACGACGACCACGGCGCCTCCCACCTCGGCGGCGCCGACGACCGACGGCGGCGGCGGCGATCCGCCACCGCCACCGACTCCCACCACAGAGCGAATCGGCGAGGTGCCGGTCGCCCCCGCCGGGGCGACATGCTGAAGCCGTTTCGATGCCCGAGGGACAGGCCATGACCGGGCCCTGGTTGATCACCGGCGCCGCCGGGTTCATCGGCTCGCACGTGGCGGCGCGCGCCCTCGCCGACGGCGTCGAGGTGGTCGGCGTCGACAACCTGTCCTCCTACTACGACCCGGCGTTGAAGCAGGCGCGCCTCGACCGCCTGGCCGGCGCGACGGGCTGGCGCCCCGTCGTGCTCGACCTCGCTGCCGACCCCGAAGGCTTCGCCGCCCTGTGTGCTGAGGTGCGACCCGAGGTGGTCGTCCACCTCGCCGCCCAACCGGGCGTGCGCCACGCGCTCGACCACCCGCGGTCGTACGTGCAGGACAACGTGGTCGGGTTCCTCACCGTGCTCGAGGCGTGCCGCCATGCCGAGGTGGGCCACCTCGTGTACGCGTCATCGTCGAGCGTGTACGGCGAGACCAGCCGGCTGCCGTTCTCGACCCATGACCCGGCCGATCACCCGGTGTCGCTCTACGCCGCCACGAAGCGGGCGGGGGAGCTCTTGGCGCACAGCTACAGCCACCTCTTCGGCCTGCCCTGCACGGGGCTGCGGTTCTTCACCGTCTACGGCCCGTGGGGCCGGCCCGACATGGCCTACTACGCATTCGCCGAGGCGATCCTCGACGGTCGCCCCATCACCGTCCACGGCGACGGCTCCGCCCTGCGGGACATGACCTACATCGACGACGTCGTCGAGGGTGTCGTACGGGTGGCCGTCCGGCCCCCGGTCGGCGACGACGGGTGGGCCGCCGACCGACCCGACCCGGCCGCCAGCCCGGCACCGTGGCGGCTGTTCAACATCGGCCACGGCGGCCGCATCACCGTCAACCGGCTGATCGAGGTGCTCGAGCGCGAGCTCGGGACCCGTGCCATCCGCGTCGACGGCCCGCCGATACCGGGTGACGTGACGGCCACGCGCGCCGAGGTGGGCGCCCTGGCCGAGGCGATCGGGTTCACACCGAGCTGGGAGGTCGAAGCCGGCCTGGCCCGCTTCGTGGCCTGGCTGCGTGACCACCGAGAGCAGCGGTGAGGTGACACTGTCGGCTCCGAGCGTGGCCGCGGCAGCGGAGGGTCGATCGCGACCGGCGTGCTACGACTGGTGGCCGTGAAGGGCCTGATCCTGTCCGGCGGCGCCGGTACCCGACTGCGCCCGATCACCCACACGAGCGCCAAGCAACTCGTCCCGGTGGCCAACAAGCCCATCCTGTTCTACGGCATCGAGGACATGGCGGCGGCCGGCATCACCGACGTCGGGATCATCGTCGGCGACACCGCGGATGAGATCATGGCGGCCGTCGGCGACGGTGCTGCGTTCGGCGTGCGGGTCACCTACCTCCGCCAGGACGCGCCGCTCGGCCTCGCCCACTGCGTGCTGGTCGCCCAGGGGTTCCTGGGCGACGACGACTTCGTCATGTACCTCGGCGACAACATGCTCCAGCAGGGCCTCGCCGGTTTTGTCGACCGGTTCGTCGCCGACCGCCGGGCGGCCGGCGAGCTCCGCTTCGACCTGGTGCCGGCGGCAACCGGCGGGCCCCCAGCGCCGGCGGGTTCCGCCCTCCCGGTGGCGTCGCCCGCCGCCAAGATCTTGTTGTGCCCGGTCCCCGACCCTCAGCGCTTCGGCGTGGCCGAGCTCGACGCCGACGGACGCGTCGTGCGCCTGGTGGAGAAGCCCGCCGACCCGCCCTCCGACCTGGCCCTGGTGGGCGTCTACCTGTTCACCGCCGCCATCCACGAGGCCGTGGCCGCCATCGAGGCGTCGTCGCGGGGGGAGCTCGAGATCACCGACGCCGTCCAGTGGCTGATTGACCACGGCCACGTCGTCGACCACGAGGTGCTCGACGGTTGGTGGCTCGACACCGGCAAGAAGGACCCGCTGCTCGAGTCGAACCGTCGGGTGCTCGAGCTCCTCGACCCCCGCTGCGACGGCGATGTCGACATCGACAGCACCGTCGACGGACGCGTCGTGATCGAGGCCGGCGCCTCGATCGTGCGCAGCCAGGTGCGGGGCCCCGCCATCATCGGCGCCGACACCCTCGTGGTCGACAGCTACATCGGTCCCTTCACGGCCATCGCCGAGGGCTGCGAGATCCACGGGAGCGAGGTCGAGCAGTCGGTCGTGCTGGCCCGCAGCCGCATCGTCGGCGTCCCCCGCCTCACCGATTCGCTGATCGGGCGCGACGTCGAGGTGGTCCGTTCCGGCCGCCGCCCGGTGGCGACGCGGCTCATGGTGGGCGACCACTGCTCCGTGGACCTGGGTTGATGGCCGACGTCCGTCTCACCTGCGAAGCGCCGTCGGCCGGCCCGGTGCAGGCGACACGCTGATGGCCGACGTCGCCGAGTCAACCTCGATCGCGGGCGTGCTGGTGGTGACGCCTGCGGTGCACGGCGACGAGCGGGGCAGCTTCGTCGAGACCTACCGCCGGGCGTGGTTCCCCGAGGGGCGGGAGATGGTGCAGGCCAACCGGGCCGACCGATGCGCCGGGTCGATCGTCGGCCTCCACTACCACCTGCACCAGGCCGACTACTGGTACGTGCCCATGGGCCGGGCCCGAGTCGTGCTCCATGACCTGCGGGCTGGCTCGTCCACCGACGGCGCCACCCTGGTGATCGACCTGGGGGCATCGCTCGACGGCGGGCCCCACGACCATCGCGGCGTCTACATCCCGCCCGGCGTCGCCCACGGTTTCGCCGCCCTGACCGATCTCACCATCACCTATCTGGTCGACAGCTACTACAACCCGGCCGACGAGCTCGGCGTGGCCTGGGACGACCCCGCGGTCGATGCCGACTGGGGCGTCACCGACCCGGTTCTCTCGGCGCGCGACCAGGCGAACCCGTCGCGCGCCGAACTGCCGCTCGACCGCCGTCCCCATCACGCCCTGCGGCCGTGAGAGCGACTCGATGAGGATCCTGGTCACCGGCGGGGCGGGGTTCATCGGGTCGAACTACGTGCGCCACGTCCTGCGGGCGGGCGACGACGCGGTCACGGTCTACGACGCCCTCACCTATGCCGGGCACCGCGCCACGCTGGCCGACGTCGAGTCCGATCCGCGGTTCGCCTTCGTCCACGGCGACGTGCGCGACCGCGACGCCATGGCGGCGGCGATGAGCGGCCACGACGCCGTCGTGCATTTCGCCGCCGAGAGCCACGTCGACCGCTCGATCGTCGGGCCCGACGAGTTCGTCGCCACCAACTGCATGGGCACCAACGTGGTGCTCGACACCGCCCGCCGCCTCGGCGTGGCCCGGGTGGTCCACGTCGGCACGGACGAGGTGTACGGCTCGGTCGAAGTCGGGTCGTCGCTCGAGTCGGATGCCCTCGAGCCCCGCTCGCCGTACTCGGCGTCGAAGGCGGGTGCCGACCTCATCGCCCTCGCCTACCACCACACCCATGGCGTGCCCGTCACCGTCACCCGCTGCACCAACAACTTCGGGCCCTACCAGCACCCGGAGAAGCTGATCCCGCTGTTCACCACCAACCTGCTCGAGGGCCGCTCGGTGCCGCTGTACGGCGACGGCCTGAACGAACGTGACTGGTTGCACGTCGACGACCACTGCGCCGCCGTGCACCTCGTGCTCGAGCGTGGCGTGGCGGGCGAGATCTACAACATCGGGGCCGGCAACGAGACGCCGAACCGAGTGCTCGTCGACAAGCTGCTGTCGCTGTGCGGGGCGGGCGAGGAACTGGTCGAGCACGTCACCGACCGCCTCGGCCACGACCGCCGCTACTCGGTCGACACCACCAAGGTGCGGGCCCTGGGCTGGGAGCGGCGCGGCGACCTCGACGACGCGCTGGCCGCCACCGTCGACTGGTACCGCGCCAACGGGGCCTGGTGGCGCCCGTTGAAGGCGCTGCTCCCGTGAGGGTGCTCGTCACCGGCGTCGGCGGCCAACTCGGTCACGACGTCGTCGCCACCTGCACGGCCGCCGGCGACGAGCTCATCGCCCCCGCCGAGGCCGCGCTCGACGTCACCGACCGCGACCAGGTGCTCGGGACGATCGCCCACGTCCGGCCTGATCTCGTCGTGCACTGCGCCGCCTTCACCGCGGTCGACGCCTGCGAGGGCGACCCGGAGCGGGCGTGGGCGGTCAACGCCATCGGCACCCGCCACGTGGCCGACGGGTGCGCCCGCTCCGGCGCCTTCCTCGTCCACGTGTCCACCGACTACGTCTTCGACGGCGAGCAGCACGAGCCCTACGTCGAGTGGGACCGCCCCAACCCCCGGTCGGTCTACGGTCGCTCCAAGCTGGGTGCCGAGCAGGAGGTGCAGGCCCTGCTCCCCGGCGCGGCGATCGTGCGCACGTCCTGGGTGGCCGGCGCCCACGGCACCAACGTGGTGGCCACCGTGCTGCGCCTCCTCGCCACCGACCCCGGGCGGGAGTTCGCTTTCGTCGACGACCAGCGCGGCTGCCCGACCTTCACCGCCGACCTCGCCCCGGCGCTGCGCGCCATCGGCGCCGCCCGCCGGCCGGGTACCTTTCACATCACCAACCAGGGCGCCACCACGTGGTACGGCCTGGTCGGCGAGATCCTGGCCTGTGCCGGTGCCTCCCCCGATCAGGTCCGCCCGATCACCACCGCCGAGCTCGACCCGCCCCGCCCCGCCCCCCGGCCCGCCAACTCGGTGCTCGACAACGCCGCCCTCCGGCTGTCGGGCCTGCCCCTGCTCGCCCACCACACCGAGCCCCTCGCCCGGCTCGTCCAGGAGCTGAAAGTCTCATGAGCGCTCGCATCGCGGTGATCGGCAGCGGCTACGTGGGCCTGACCACGGCCGCCTGCTTCGCCCACCTCGGCCACACCGTCGTGTGCACCGACATCGACGAGGCGCGCATCGCTCGGCTGAACGACGGCGAGGTCCCCATCCTCGAGGCCGGCCTCGACAACCTCCTCCACGAGGGTCGCCTGGGGGGCCGCCTCCGCTTCGTGGTGGGCAACGCCGAGGCGGCGGCGGCGTCGGAGTTCGTGTACCTGTGCGTGCCGACGCCCCAGGGTGACGACGGCTCCGCCGACCTGTCCTTCATCGAGGCCGCCGCCGCCGAGATCGGCCCCGTGCTCGCCCCCGAGGCCGTCGTCATCAACAAGTCCACGGTGCCGGTGGGCTCGACCCGGGTGGTCGAGCGGGTGCTGGGCCGCAGCGACGTGCACGTCGTGTCCAACCCCGAGTTCCTGCGGGAGGGCTCGGCGGTGCACGACTTCCTGAACCCCGACCGCATCGTGATCGGCAGCGACGACCAGGCCGCCGCCGTGCGGGTGGCGTCGCTCTACATCGGCGTCGCCACGCCGCTCATCGTCACCGACCCCGCCTCGGCGGAGACGATCAAGTACGCCGCCAACGCCTTCCTCGCCACCAAGATCAGCTTCGTCAACGCCATCGCCGCCGTGTGCGAGGCGGTCGGCGCCGAC
>JBBJOU010000104.1:0-7106 GCA_037724305.1 Acidimicrobiales bacterium | reverse complement strand
CGGGCGTGACGGCCGAGGCGGCGCTGCGGGACATCCGCGCCCTCGCGCCCCGGCGCCTCGTGCTGGCGGTGCCCGTAGGCGTGCGCGACACCGTCGAACGCCTACGGGCCGTGGCCGACGACGTCATCTGCGCGCACGTGCCAGGGCGCCTCCGGTCGGTGGGTGAGTGGTACCGGCACTTCGACCAGACCAGCGACGACGAGGTGCTCATCATCCTCGGCCGCCTTGACGCAGGGAGAGCCCGATGCGCCTCGATTTCGTCGCCGCCGTGTACTCACCCCCGCGGGTGATCCAGCCCTTCGGTGCTTGCACCCGACGGTGATGATCCGCCTGTCGGTGATCGGAAACTGCTCGGCGATGTGGTCGTCGTCCCACCCGCCGCCTTCAGGAGCGGCACCACGAAGTCACGGAACGTGTCCCGCTCCAGCGGCCCCCGGGTCATGGGCGACGGTAGTTCCTTCGCCGGCGCCTGCTGTTGGCGTCAGAACCCCCGGTTCGGGGGCTCATCGTGCTCGTCGGCGGCAGCCTGCTCGGCTGCGGCTTGGGCCTTGCCCTTGGCCCATGATTCCTTGGCCAGGTCGCGCATGCTCGTCGAGGCGAGGTGGGCCCGGTCGTCGTGCAGCGCCTTGGCTTGGGCGAACACATCGGGACGGAAGTGGTTGACCCATTCGCCGATCCGCTCCTCGGGCCAGTCCCGACGGAACTGCTGGAGGTAGAGGGCGACCAACGGTTGGCCGGTCGGTGCGTCGACCCCGTTCAGCGTCTCGTTCTGGTGATAGGTCGTACGGGTCATGGCGTTGGCATCCGGCGCGAGCTGGACCGTGCCGACGCCGAGGAGCCCCAGCTCCTTGACTGCCGCCGCCGAACCGAGGGCGTCCACGACGGGGCTGCGCGATCGGTCGCGGCCCCGGCCCAGCTGACCCACCGACATGCCGACGACCGGCTTCACCATGCCCGCGGCGCGAAGGCCCTCCCAGCTGACGGAACGGGTCGCCACGGTGTTCCGCTCGGTGATCCCGTGCGGGTCGAGGGTCAGCGACATCGCCTCGACCATGGCGTCCAGCTTCTTGGCCCGGGCCTTGCTGATCTTGACGATGAAGACGAGGCTGAGCACGATCCCGAAGAGCCAGGGGACGGGTACGCCCAACCCGCCGAGGATGAGCGTGATGATCACCCAGGTGATGAAGGCCAGGGGGATCAGCAGCACCAGGCCGTTTCGGAGAGTCGTCTTCGTGAGGTCGGCGACGGGCTCGAACGTCTCGGGGCGGTCGAAGGAGTCGGTCATGTGCGGCTGAACGTGCTCCATCCGGCGAGCGTTCCCGGGGGTGCCCGGGGCTGTCACAGGCGGCCGGTACGGTCGTCGCAGACGGCGACGATGCCTGCCAGGGACACGATGGACGAGACCGAGCGACCGAACACGACGGGAACGGGGACCGACGCCGCGCCCGCCCCCGGCGGCGGGTGGCGGGTGTGGACCGAGGATTGGGATCCGGCGTACGGGAACCCGGCCACCTTCGAGGTCGACGACTCGGCCGACGTCGAGCAGGCCGAGGCCGGCGGGGGGCACGTGGCGCCGGCGGCGGTGCGGGCGGTGCCGCTGTGCTTCGTCGACGGGCGGCGCCGGGCCGAGCTGTCCCTGTGGGCCGAGCACGCCGCCACCGGCACCCGGGTGCCGTGCCTGGTAGGGGCCTACGCCGTCGGTGCCGTCACCATCCGCCCGGGCGGGCCGGCGACCTACGGCGGCATCCGCATCGGGCGCCTCGCCATCTGGGGCGGTGGCCACACCGGCGATGTCGTCGCCCCCGGCCGGCGGTGGGTGTCGACGTCGACCACCACCCTCGAACCGGCCGAACTGCTGGCGCACCTGCAGGACCGCATGCGGGCCGCCGAGGGGGTGCTCGCCCTCGACGCCGCCGCCCTCGGGTGGCACGTCGTACTCGACGGTCCTCTCAACCGCATCCGCTCCCTGCACGGCCTGGTGACCGGCTACGTCAAGACCCACCACCGCCAGATCCTCCCCGACGACGCCCACGCCCTCGTGCCCACCCTGGCCCTCGGGGCCCGCACCCGCATCTACGCCGCCGGCACCGACCGCTACACCTGCTACACCCGCGTCGGCCACGGCGGTCGGGGGGCGTCGCCGTGGGGCGGCATCGCTCGCCTCGAGTTCCCGGCGGTCGCCGGCATCGACGCCGTCGCCGAGCGGGCCACGCAGTTGGCCTCGGTGCTCGGCCGCTATGCCGGCATCGCCCACCGCGACCCTCGGGCGCCGGTCAACCTCACCCCGGTCCGCAACCTCGAACGCCACCTGTCGCGGCTCATGGGCCCGGTCGGTCTCGCCACCCGCGCCGCCCGCGACGCCGTGATCGGGAGCGCGGCGTGACCGGGCGCCCCGACGCCACCGGCGACACCTACCCGGGTTCGGCGCCGTGACCGATCTCCCCGACGTCACCGCCCGCGGCGACGTCGCCCTCCCCCCGCCGCCCGGGGCCGAGACCGAGGTGCTCGCCCTCGCCGCCCCCGACGACGTCACCGGCGAGGACCGCCGCAACGACCTCCTCGGCCTCGACGGCGTCCCCGCCGGCCCGCCCGCCGGGCTCGTCGACGCCTCGGTCGACGCCTCCACCCAGACCGCCCAGAGCCTCGTCGACGCCGGCGTCGACCTCGCCCTCGACACCTTCGTCGTCACCGCCCAGCGCCTGGTCGACGGCACCGTCCTGTTCCACTACGGCCTGGTGGCCGAGGTCGCCAGCCGGGTCGAGGGGGCCGAGATGGCCACCGACACCGCCCGCCTGGCCGCCGCCACCCTGCCCGGCCAGCGCTTCCGCCGGGCCGAGGTGACCTGGATCCGCACCCACCCCGAGCAGTACCTCCCGCCGTCGTCGGGGGCGCCGCTGTGGATCGCCGCGGGCGAGCACCGCCGTCGCGCCCTGTTCCTCGACAAGATGGACCCCGGTGAGGCGGTCCCCATCGGCCTCGACATGAACGACGAGATCGTCTTCATCCCGTACTCGTTCCTCAACGGCGACCGCGGCGCCCACGCGTCGATCAGCGGCAAGTCGGGGGTGGCGACCAAGACCTCCTACGCCCTGTTCCTGCTCTACATGCTCTTCGAGACGCGCTGGGGCACCGAGGCCCGCCGGGCCAACGTCCACGACCGGGCGCTGCTGTTCTCGGTGAAGGGTTCGGACCTGTGCCTGCTCGACCAGGCCAGCAACGTCTTCGTCGACACCAACCCCACCGGTCGCGACGCCCGGGCCCAATGGGCCGCGCTCGACGTGGCCGACCCCGCCCCGTTCCGCCACGTCGCCGTGTACGCGCCGGCCGAGGACGCGCCGCCGGGCACCCCGGCGGTTGCCGACATCGACGTGCGCGACAAGGCCGCCACCCACGCCTACGGGTGGTCGCCGCTGGCCATGATCCGCCGCGGGCTCCTGGAGTTCGTGTTCGACGACCTCGAATCGGGCCAGCTCTCCTTCATCGAGCAGGTCGTGCGGGTCGAGCTGCTGCGGTGGGCCCACCCGGTGGCCGGCGACACCACCGGCAAGGTCGTGCTCGCCGCCCCCGACCCCACCGTCGGGCGCACCTGGGAGTCCGCCGGGCGGGCCCTCGCCCGCAAGGCCCCCAAGACCGCCCAGGACGGGCCGGTCGTCGAGACCCTCGACCAGTTGGTCGAGTTCGTGGCCGACAAGGTCACCGACGCCAGCGCCGGCTTCGACCCGTCGTGGACCGGCGCCGTCAGCTCGGTCACCGCCCAGGCCTTCGTCCGCCGGCTCTGGAAGGCGACCCCCCGGCTGCGGCGCCTGGTGCGGGCCGGGCTCACCGAGGTCACCCTCGACGAGCAGCTCTCGGTGGTCGACGTCCACGCCCTGCACGCCGACGCCCAGCGCTTCGTCGTCGCCTCGGTGCTGGCCCGGGTGTGGGCCGACCACGAGGGCTCCACCGCCGCCGGGAAAACGTTCGTGGTGCTCGACGAGCTCAACAAGTACGCCCCCCGCGTCGGCGGCTCGCCCATCAAGGCGCTGCTGGTCGACATCGCGGCGCGCGGCCGCAGCCTCGGCGTCATCCTCATCGGCGCCCAGCAGAACCCGTCGGGGGTCGACCGCGACATCACCAACAACGCGTCGCTCGAGGTGGTGGGCCAGATCAAGGCGTCGGAGTCGGCCGAGCTCGGCTTCCTCCCGCCCGCCATGCGCGCCCGGGCCCAGATCATCGCCCCCGGCACCATGATCACCTCCCAGCCCCTGCTGCCGGCGCCGGTGCCGATCCGCTTCCCGTTCCCGCCGTACGCCACCCGCTGGGCCGAGGTCCTGGCCTCGCCCGACGACGACGCCACCGGCCGGGCCCTCCTGGCGGACATGTGACCGGGACCGCTACCGCCGACACCGTTCCCGCCCGGCCCCCGCCGGCCGCCCGGGTCCTGCACACCAGCGACTGGCACCTCGGCGTCGCCGTGCGCAACCACCCCCGCAGCGACGACCACGACGCGCTGATCGCCGAGCTCGTCGCCGTCGCCGCCGCCGCCGGCCCCGACCTCATCGTTCACACCGGCGACCTCTTCGACGGGCCCCGCCCGCCCATGGTCGAGTTCGGGCGGGCCATCCGTGCGTTGCGGTCCCTGGCCGAGGTCGCCCCGGTGGTGGTCCTCGCCGGCAACCACGACTCGGCCACCGCCCTCGAGGTGCTCGGCGTGGCGGTCGGCGACGAGCACCCCGGCGACCTCGCCGGCGGCGCGGCCTACGAGCCGCACGCCCCGTGCCGGCACCGCATCCGGGTGCACCACAAGCCCGTGCTGCCCGAGCAGGGGGCGGTCGCCACCTACCCGACCGCGGCCGGCTGGGACCTGCGCCTCGCCGCCCTTCCCTTCGTCCACCACAACCGGGTGCTCAGCGACTTCGCCGCCCTGTGTGAGCCCAACGCCACCTACAACGACTCGTTGCGCCGCATCATCAAGTCCATCGCCGACGTCGCCCTCGGCGACTTCGACCCGGCCCGCCAGGTGGCGGTGTTCGCCTCCCACCTCCACGTCACCGGCGCCTCGACATCGAGCGAGAAGGCCATCCACGTCTCGACCGACTACGCCACCGACCCCGCCCACCTCGCCGCCGGCTTCGGGTACCTCGCCTTCGGCCACATCCACGTCCCCCAGCCGGTGGCGGGGGGCCGGGGCCAGTACGCCGGCTCGATCCTCGAGGTCGACTTCGGCGAGACGGGCGAGGCCAAGCGGGTCGTGCTGGTCGACCTCGAACCGGGGCGCCCAACCCGCGTCACCTCGGTGGCGCTCACCGCCGGCCGCCGCCTGCACCGCGTCGCCGCCCCCCTCGCCGCGCTGGCCGACCACGCCGAGGGCGTCGGCACCGGCATCGTCGAGGTCACCGTCACCCCGCCGATCTCGACGCCCACGGCCCACGCCGACGACGGCGCCGCCGCCGATGCGGATTCGCACGCGCCATCCGATCCGCCGCTGGCGCTCACCGCCGCCGCCGTCGCCGCGGCCGACCGGGGGTCACTCGCGCCGACGGACGGCCCGGCGCCGCTCGCCGGCGACGCCATCGTCGTCGGCGGCGTCACCTTCGACACCCTCTCGGCGGCGGTGCGCGCCGTGCTGCCCGACGCCACCGTCGTGTCGGTGGTCGACGGCCGCAACCCCCACGTCACGGTCGCTGACGAGGTCGATCTCGACGGCGCCGGCGACACGGTGGAGGCCGCCTTCCGCCGGTGGCTGGCCGACGCCGGGGACCCGATCATCGCCGCCAAGGGCGACGGCGCCGCCCGGGTCGGGCGCCTCGTCGAGCTCTTCGACGAGCTCCACGCCGCCGTCGCCGCCGGCGAGGCCCCCGCCCCCCGCGAGGTCGGCGAGCTCGACACCTTGACCGCCGTCAGTCCCGCCGTCGCGGCGCCCTGATGCGGCCGATCCTGCTCACCTTCGGCGGCCTACGCTCCTACCGGGCCCCGGTCGAGATCGACTTCACCGACCTCGACCTGTTCGCCGTCATCGGCGACACCGGCGCCGGCAAGTCGACCATCATCGAGGCGCTCAGCCTGGCGCTGTACGCCAGGAAGACCTGGACGGGCGGCGCCGGCATCGAGGACATGATCGCCGACGGCGAGCGCCTGTTCCGGGTCGAGCTCACCTTCGCCGCGGCCGACCACGAGTGGCGGGTCACCCGCAGCCGCAGCCGGGGGACGGGCGCCGGGGTGAACAAGCTGATCTGTCTCACCGCCGCCGAGCGGGTCGACGGGTCGGTCGCCGTGACCGAGCGCGTGACCCAGTTGATCGGGCTCGACCACGGCCAGTTCACCCGGGCGGTGGTCATGCCCCAGGGGCGCTTCGACGAGCTGCTGCGGGCCACGCCGAGCGAGCGGGGCAAGCTCCTCGGCTCGATCCTCGGCCTCGACGATGTGCGGGCGGTGGGCCGGGCGGCCGACGCCCTGGCCGGCCGGTGGCGCGAACCGCTGGTGGCGGCCCGTACCCGGCGGGCGGGCCTCCCCGTCGATCCGGCCGCCGCCCTCGCCGCCGCGGAGGTCGAGGTGGCCCGGGCCGCGTCCCGCCTCACCGCCCTGCAGGCGGCGATCGATCGCGCCGCCGCGGCCGAGGGTCTGGCGGCATCGGTCCGGGTTGCCCTCGACCGCCTGGCGGCGGCGCAGGCGGCGCTGCCCGCCGGCGACGGCGCCGACGCGGTGGCCACGCTGCGCGCCGCCCACGCCGCCGGCGTGGCCCTGCACCGGGAACGGGACGAGGCCGTCGCCGCTCGCGATCTCGCCGCCGCCGAGGTGGCCGCGGTCGACGAACGGGCGACCGCCGCCCTCGCCGGTTTCGCCGGGCGCGACGCCGCCGTCGTCGCCGGTGGCGCGCTCCGCCGCAGTGCCGCCGATCTCGCCGAGGCCACCGCCATGGGTGACGAGACGCAGGATCGCCTGGCGGCGCTCGATGCCTCGCCTCCCGCTGCCGCCGTGCCGGCCGTGCTGGTGACCGGGCGCGACGCCGCCGCCGCCGACCGTGACCGGGCCCGGGCCGCCGATGCCGCCGCCACCGCAGCCGTCGCCGTCGCCCGGTCGGCGTGGACCGAGCTCGCCGTCGCCCACCGTCGGGCCGCCGCCGCCGC
>JBBJOU010000103.1:0-7148 GCA_037724305.1 Acidimicrobiales bacterium | reverse complement strand
CCGGCTCTCGGCGGCCGCCCTCGAGACGCTCGCCATCGTCGCCTACAAGCAGCCCATCAGCCGGGCCCAGGTGGCGGCCATCCGCGGCGTCAACGTCGACGGGGTGGTGCGCACCCTCATCCAGCGCGGCTACCTCGAGGAGGTGGCGCGTGACCCCGGGCCCGGCCAGGCGGTGCTCTACGGCACGAGCCGCTCGTTCCTCGCCCGCCTCGGGCTGGCCTCGCTCGACGACCTGCCGCCCCTCGGCCAGTTCGTTCCCGACGCCACCGTCGTCGAGGCCCTCGAGGCCGGACTGCGCCCCACCGAGGCCCTCCTGGCGGTGCCAGCCGACGCCTCCTCGCTCCTCGACGACCCGGCGCCGCCCGAGCCCGAGGCCGGCGGCGGCCCGGACAGCGACGGCCACGACCGCCCGGGCATCGGGCCCGCGGATGGGTGAGGCGCTGGCCGACGGTGAGCGCCTGCAGAAGGTGCTGGCCCGGGCCGGCATCGGGAGCCGGCGGGTGGCCGAGGACCTGATCGCCGAGGGCCGGGTCACCGTCAACGGCCGGGTCGCCGTGCTCGGCGCCCGGGTCGACCCCGAGGCCGACCTCATCGAGGTCGACGGCGCCGCCGTGGGCACGCGCGCCGACCTCGTCCATTACCTGCTCAACAAGCCCGCCGGCGTGGTCACCACCGCGTCGGACCCCCAGGGCCGCCCGACGGTCGTGGCGTTGGTCCCCGACGAACCCCGGGTCTTCCCGGTCGGTCGCCTCGACGCCGACACCGAAGGGCTGCTGCTGCTCACCAACGATGGCGAGCTGGCGCATCGGCTGACCCATCCGAGCTTCGGTGTCGACAAGGAGTACCTGGCCGAAGTGCGGGGATCGCCGTCGCGGGGCGCCCTCCGGGCGCTGCGTCAGGGGGTGGCCCTCGACGACGGCCCGACCGCGCCGGCGAAGGCCTCGTTGGTGTCGCCCACCGTGGTGCGCCTCGTCATCCACGAGGGCCGCAACCGCCAGGTCCGGCGCATGTGCGACGCCGTCGGCCATCCGGTGGCCCGCCTGGTCCGTACCCGCATCGGCCCCTTGAGTGACGATCGCCTCCGCCCCGGTACCTGGCGTCGCCTCACTCTCGCCGAGGTGCGGTCCCTGCAGCAGGCGGCCGTCGCCGGGCGCCCGCCGTCCGCCCCGTAAGCTCCGCCGCCGTGCCCGCCGCCACCAACGCTGACGACCGCCCGCGCCTCGCCGCGCTCCGCGGCGCCACCACCGTCGACGACGACACCCGCGACGCCATCAAGGACCGGGTGGTCGAGCTGCTCTGCCACCTGGTGGAGCACAACCACGTCGACCACGACGACGTGGTGAGCATCCTGTTCACCGCCACCGACGACCTCCACGCCATGTTCCCGGCCGAGGCCGCCCGGGGCATCGGCTACGGCGACGTCCCCCTCATCTGTGCCCGCGAGCTCGACATCGCCGGTGCCACCGCCCGCTGCGTGCGCGTGCTCCTCCACATCGAGACCACCCGGCCCCGCACCGACCTGCACCACGTGTACCTCCACGGCGCCCGGGGCCTGCGCGACGACCTGCCGGAGTGAGATGACGGTGCCGGCGCCGCCCGAGCTGGCCGTCGAGCCCGTCAGCGGTCCCCTCGATGCGGCGGTCACCGTGCCGGGCTCGAAGAGCGTGACCAACCGTGCCCTCGTGTGCGCCGCCCTCGCCACCGGAACGTCCGAGCTCACCGGCGTGCTCCTGGCCGACGACACCGAGGCCATGCTCGGGTGCCTCGCCGCCGTCGGCGTGCAGGTGGAGCTCGACGCGTCCGACCCGACGACGCCGGTCGCGCTCGTGCACGGCGCAGCCGGCCGGCTCGCACCCGGCCCGGTGGCGCTGGACGCCCGCATGTCGGGCACCACCGCCCGGTTCGTCGCGCCCATGGTGGCCGTCGCCGGCGCCGGCACCTACCAGCTCGACGGCCACCCTGCGCTGCGGCGGCGCCCCATGGCCGAGGCCGTGCGGGCCCTGCGCGCCCTCGGCGCCGTCGTCGACGAACCCGGCGAGGCGGGCCACCTCCCGCTCGTGGTCCACGGTCGTGACGGCCGTGACGTGGTCCGGGTCGAGGTGCCGTCCGGACGGTCGAGCCAGTTCCTGTCCGGGCTGCTGCTGGCGGCCGGCGCCCTGGCTCGGCCGGTCACGTTCGTCACCGAGGTCGACGGCGTCAGCCGTCCGTACCTGGCGCTCACCGCCGCCGTGATGCGCGCCTTCGCCATGGAGGTCGGCCCGGTGGGGGAGCGAGGCGCGTGGGCGGTGGCGGGCGGCGGCTACCGGGCGGCGAGCTACCCCGTCGAGCCCGACGCCAGCACCGCCAGCTACGCCTTCGCCGCCGCCGCCGTGGCCGGCGGCCGAGTCCGCGTCGAGGGGCTCGGGCGGGCGACGGCGCAGGGCGATCTCGCCTTCGTCGATGTGCTGAAGCGCATGGGCTGCGACGTGACGGTGGCCGACGGCTGGACCGAGGTGCAGCGGGCGCCGGGCGCGCCGCTGCAGGGGGTGGAGGTCGACCTGGCCGACTGCTCCGACGTCGCCCAGACGGTCGCGGTGGTGGCGGCGGTCGCCGACAACCCGACCCGGGTCACGGGCATCGGCTTCATCCGGGCCAAGGAGACCGACCGCATCGCCGCCGTCGTCAGCGAGCTCCGCCGCTGCGGCATCGACGCCGACGAGGAGCCCGACGGCTTCGTCGTGCGGCCCCGCCCCGGCGGCGCCCACGGCGCCCGCATCGAGACCTACGACGACCACCGCATGGCCATGAGCTTCGCCGTGCTCGGCCTCGCCGTGCCCGGCATCACCATCCTCGACCCGGGCTGCGTCGCCAAGACGTTCCCCGGCTTCTTCACCATGCTCGATGCACTCCGTCTGACGGCGGGGAACAACTGAGCCGCTCGTGACCAGGAACGGCGGGCTGCGCAGCGAGCGGGTCGCCGTACTGCGCTGTTGAGGTGGCGGAGAGTACCGTCCCGTCTCCGATGACCGCTGCACACCTGGGTGAAACCCCGGAGCCGAGCACCGTCGGCGTGATCGCCATCGACGGCCCGGCCGGGTCGGGCAAGTCCACCGTCGCCCGCCGCCTGGCCGAGCGCCTCGGCGTCGAGTACCTCGACACCGGGGCCATGTACCGCTCGGTCGCCTTCGCCGCCCTGCGCGGCGACGTCGACCCCGCCGACGTCGACGCGGTCGCCGCGCTGGTGGCCGACCTCGACATCTCGGTGGCCAACGGCGTGGTCACCGTCGACGGCGTCGATGCCAGCATCGAGATCCGGGGTCCCGAGGTGACCCGGGCGGTGTCGGTGGTCGCAGCCAACCCGGCCGTGCGGGCCGACCTGGTGGCCCGGCAGCGGGCCTGGGGCCAGGCGCGGGGCGGTGGGGTGATCGAGGGCCGCGACATCGGATCGGTGGTGTTCCCCGACGCCACGCTCAAGGTGTACCTGACGGCATCGCCCGAGGCCCGCGCCGGGCGGCGGGCGCAGGAGGTCACCGACCTCTCCTACGAGGCGGTCGCCGCCGACATCGCCCGTCGCGACGCCGTCGACCAAGGCCGCGACGAGAGCCCGCTCGTCGAGGCGGCCGATGCCGTGCTCGTCGATACCACCGACCACACCGTCGACGAGGTGATCGACGAGGTGGTCGCCCGCCTGGACGCCCTCACCAGTGGTTGAGCCGGCCGCCCCCGAGCCGTTGCCGGCGACGAGGGGACTGCGCTACGGCGACGATGCCCGCACCCCGCTCGGGCCGCCGCAGGGTCACCAGAAGGTCCTGTACCGCGGCGTGCGGTTGCTGTTCCGGGTGGTGTTCACGGTCCTCGGACGGGTCGAGCTGGTGGGAGCGGAGAAGCTGCCCGGTCACGGGGCCTACGTGCTCGCCCCCGTCCACCGGTCCAACGTCGACTTCGCCCTGCTGTCGCTGCTGACGAAGCGGCGCATGCGCTTCATGGGCAAGGACGCCATCTGGAAGTCGAAGGTCCTCGGGCGCTCGGTGTCGGTCCTGGGCGCCTTCCCGGTGCACCGCGGCGCCCCCGACCGCGAGGCCATGCGGGTGTGCCACTCCGTCCTCCAGCACGGCGAGCCGTTGGTGATGTTCGCCGAGGGCACCCGCAAGCAGGGCGCCGAGGTCGACGAGCTGTTCGACGGGACGGCCTACGTCGCCGCCCGCGCCGGCGTGGCCCTCTACCCGGTGGGCATCGGGGGCACGAAGAAGCTGCTGCCCAAGGGGGCGAAGCGGCCCCGGTTCTCCAAGTTGGTGGTCGTGGTGGGGGATCCCATCGAGGCGCCGCCCTCGGCGAGCGCCGGCGGCGAGGGCCCTCGGCGGGTGTCGCGCAGCGCGGTCCGCCAGAACACGCTCCGCCTCCGCCGCGAGCTGCAGGCCCTCTACGACCGGGCCCAGGCCCGCGCCGGCGACCCCAACCCGCCCCGCACCGAGACGCCGGCCCCGGTCGACCTCGACGGCGGCTGAGGCCGGCCGTCGCAGGGCGGACCGTCAGCCGGCGGCCAGCGCGGCGAGGACGTCGCTCGCCGCCACCAAGCGGTCCGCCACCATCGGGCGCCCGTCGACGCGGCCACCGGCGGAGGCGGTGGCGACCACGTCCACCGCGCCGAGCAGCTCGCGCAGCTCGCGCGGCGGCGGGAAGTACTCGTCCTCGTCGGTGATGCGCACCTCCTCCACCCCGCCGCTGGGCGCGAGGCGGGCGAGCACGGCGTCGACGAGCTCCTCGGGCGCCGATGCCCCGGCGGTGACGCCGACCGTGCCGTCGAGGTCGTCGGGCACCTCGTCGGCCCGATTGACCCGGTAGACCCGCCCGCAGCCGGCTTCGAGCGCCAGGCGCTCGAGCGCCCGGGTGTTGGAGGAGTTGGCCGAGCCGATGACCACGATGGCGTCGCAGCGCGCCGCCATGGCCGTGAGCGCCGACTGGCGGTTGGTGGTGGCGAAGCACAGGTCGCTGCGTCCCGGCAGCCACACCTGCGGGAAGCGCTCCTTGGTGGCGTCGAGGACGTCGCTCCACTCGCGGTGGGAGAGCGTGGTCTGGGCGAGGAGGGCGACCGGCTGGTCGTGGCGGGCGAGGGCGGCCACGTCGTCGGTCGTCTCGACCAGGTGGATCGACTCCGGGGCGACGGCCATGGTGCCGACCGCCTCCTCGTGGCCCTGGTGGCCGACGTAGACGATGGAGTAGCCCTGGCCGGCCCGGCGCTTGACCTCGTGGTGGACCTTGGTGACGAGCGGGCAGACAGCGTCGATGACGACCGAACCCCGACCCTTGGCGGCGGTGACCACCTCGGGGGCCGACCCGTGGGCCGACAGCATGATCGGGCGGCCCTCGGGGACCTCGTCGATGTCGTCGACGAACACCACGCCCAGGGCCTCGAAGCGCTCGACCACCAGGCGGTTGTGGACGATCTCGTGGTAGCAGTACACCGGCGGTTCGAAGGCCCGGACCATCCACGCCAGGGCCTTGATGGCCATCTCCACGCCGGCACAGAAGCCTCGGGGGGCGGCCAGGAGGACGGAGTCGACGGGCACGGTCCCAGGGTATCGACGGGCCCGGCGGCTGCAGCCCCGGCGGGGGCGGTCGGTAGCCTCGCCGGGCCGTGTCCGCTCCCCGTGTCGTCGCCGTCAGCCCCGGGTCGCCCGCGGCGCGCGCCGGCCTGCAGGTCGGCGACGAGCTGACGGCGATCGACGGCGAACCGCCACGCGACCTCATCCGGTTCCGCATCCTGACCGACGGCGCCGACCTGGCCCTCGACGTGCTCCGCGGCGGCCTCGAGCAACGGGTCGACGTGCCCAAGGCGGCCGGCGAGCCCCTCGGGGTCGAGGTCCACTCGGCGCTGTTCGACGCCCTCACCACGTGCGACAACCACTGCGAGTTCTGCTTCATCCACCAGTTGCCGCCGGGGATGCGGACCAGCCTCTACAAGAAGGACGACGACTACCGGCTGTCGTTCATGTACGGCAACTTCACCACCCTCACCCGCTTCACCGAGGCCGACCTCGAGCGGGTGGTGACCGAACGGCTGAGCCCGCTCAACGTGTCGATCCACGCCACCGACCCCGACGTGCGCTCGGCGATGTTGCGCAACCGCAGGGGCGCCACCAGCCTGCGCTGGCTGCGGGCCCTGCTGGACGCGGGCATCGAGGTCCACGGGCAGGTGGTGGTGTGCCCGGGGGTCAACGACGACGCCGTGCTCGAGGACACCATGATCGGGGTGCTCGACCGCTTCCCCGAGCTCACCACCGTCGCCCTCGTGCCCCTCGGCGTCAGCCGCCACAACCACGAGGCCCGCATGCGGCCCCACACCCGGGCCGAGGCGGCGGCCGTGGTCGACTGCGTGGAGCGCTGGCAGGCGACCTTCGTCGACCTCCTCGGGCGGCGCATGGTGTTCGCCGCCGACGAGTACCACCTGCTCGCCGGGCGCCCGTTCCCGCCCGCCGAGTCCTACGAGGGCTTCCCCATGCACGAGGACGGCATCGGCATGGCCCGCACCTTCGAGCAGGAGTTCGAGGGCCGCGTGGCCGAGCCGACCGGCGCCGCCGCCGGCTTCTTCTCCTGGGTCGACGCCGGCGCCGTCGCCGCCGTCGGTGAGGGCGACTACGAGCCCTATCGCGGTCCTCGAGGCGGCGGCGCCGCGACCGCTGTCGCGCTCCGCCCCCGGCGCGGCGCACCCGTCGCCGTCCTCACCGGTACCTACGGCGCCGAGGTGCTCGGCCCCCTCGTCGCCTCGCTCGGTCGCGACGACGTGCGGGTGGTGGCGGTGGAGAACCGTTGGTTCGGCGGCAACGTCGGCGTGGCCGGCCTCCTCGTCGGCCAGGACCTCGCCCGGGTGCTGGCCGACCAGCCCACCGGCCATCGCTACCTGGTGCCCGACGTCTGCCTGTCGAACGGCCGCTTCCTCGACGGCACCGGCCTCGACGACCTCCCCCGCCCGGTCGAGGTCGTCGAGACCGACGGCATCGCCCTGCGCCGTGCCCTCACCGCCTGACCGCTCGTCTTCCTCCCTGAACGGATCCCGGGGGCAGTCGGGGGGCGCAGCCCCTCGACCTAGCGGGTGCCGGGGCGCACGACGACGTCGAGCCAGACGGCGCGGTGGTCGCTGGAGGGGAACGGGAAGGTGCCCGTGAGGCGCG
>JBBJOU010000102.1:0-7226 GCA_037724305.1 Acidimicrobiales bacterium | reverse complement strand
ATGACCGAGCGCAGCGAGGGCATGCCGGGCGCGCGAGCGCCAGCGATGGGGCCCGGGGGCGCAGCCCCCGAGAAAGAGTTGCCCCACGACGCCGACCACCTGGCCGCCGAGCTCGACGCCCTCGCCGGCGACGGGGCCGCCGTCGCCACCACCGTGGACGTGGTCCGGGTCGAGGGGCCCGACGCCACGAAGTTCCTCCAGGGTCAGCTGAGCCAGGACATCGGCGCCTTGGGGGCCGGGGGCGATGCGCCGACCGATGCCCGGGCGTGGCTGCTGCAACCCACCGGCAAGGTCGATGCCCTCCTGCACGTCGCCCTCGTGGCGGCCGACACCTACGACCTCGTCGCCGCCGCCGGTCGGGGAGCGGCCGTGCTCACCCGTCTCCAGCGCTTCAAGCTGCGCACCAAGGCCGAGCTCACCCTCGACGAAGGCGTCGCCGCCCTCGCCGTCCGGGGGGCGATCGCCGTGGCCGCCGCCCGGGCCGGCTGTGACGACGCGCGCGTCATCGTGGGCGACGACTGGCCGTCCGGGCCCGGTGCCGTGGTGGTCGGCACCCATGTCCTGCCGACGGAGGTCGGGTTGGTGTCGGGCGCCGCCCTGGAGGCCGCCCGCATCACCGCCGGGGTGCCCGTCGACGGGCGCGACCTCGGCCCCGACACCATCCCGGCCGAGGCCGGCGCCTGGCTCATCGAGGCCGCCGTCAGCTTCACCAAGGGTTGCTTCACCGGCCAGGAGCTGGTCGCTCGCATCGACAGTCGCGGCGGCAACGTGCCCCGCCCGCTCCGGGTGGTGCACACCCCTGACGGCGCCGTGCCGACCGGCGCCCGACTGCTCGACGCCGCCGGCGCCGAGGTGGGCTCGCTCACCAGCGTCGCCTCCACGCCCGACGGCGCCACCATCGGGCTCGGCCCGGTCTCCCGCAAGGTCGTGCCCGACGCGACGTCGGCGATGACCCTGGCGTGGGACGGCGGCGAGGCCCCGGCGACGGTCGTGGCGGCCGTCGCGCCTGCGACGGGGTGAGCGGGTGACCGCCACCGGCACCGACGCACCGCCGGGTCGGGCGACGCGTGTGCGGCGCGCCGTCGGCGAGCGACTCGGCGACCGGCGGCCCACCGCCCGCCAGGTCGCCGGCCTGGTCGCCGTGCTCATGGCCGCCGTCGTCATGGTGACCCTCCTGGCCCGGACCGCCGATGTCGCCGACGTGCCGAACCTCGAGGCGCCCGAGGGCTTTGTCATCGCCCCGCCGCCGACCACGGCTGCACCCGGCGAAGCAGCTCCGGCTCTCCCCGGTGTCGCCGGCACGACGACCACGATCACCCCACCCAACGTGGGGACCGCCCGCATCGACGGCATCGTGATCGGCCCCGCCGGCCCCGTCGCCGGTGCCGTGGTGCGCGTCGAGCGCTTCATCGCCGAGGCCACCCAGGTAGTCGACGCCGTCGCTGGGCCCGACGGCCGCTACGAGCTCGAGGGGATCGGTGGGGGCCGCTACCGGGTCCGGGCTTTCCGCGCTCCCGCCTTCGCCCAGGCCACGGCCGAGTTGCTGTTCCTCGCCGACGGCGAGGACCGGGCGCTCGACCTCACCCTCGAGGGCTTCGCCGACCCCCGGGTCCAGTTGGTGGCGGCACCGAACCCGCCCTTCGTCGACCAGCCGGTCAACGTGGTGGTGCTGGTGAGCGACCGGGTGGTCGCCGACGACGGCACCGTTCGCACGGGCCCACTGCCGGGCGTCACGGTGACCATCCAGGCCTCCGGCCCGTTCACCGCCCTCGGCCCGACTTCGGGCACCACCGACGGTCGCGGCCAGGTCGCCTTCGCCTTCGAGTGCACGGCCCCCGGCTCCACCCTCCTGACCGCCAACGCCATCGTGGCCCTGACCGCCCCCGGTGGGGGTCGCCCGCCGACCACGAACTCGCCCGGGCCGCGCCCGACCCTGCCCGGCGAGGGGCCGTCGGTGCCCGGGGCGCCGGTGACACCGACCCGGGGGGTGAGCGCCACGTTGAACGTGCCGACCTGCCTGGTGGCCCCGCCACCGCCCAGCGTCACCACCCCCGTCCCCGTGCCCCCCGGCGGCGACGCTGGCGGCGGCGGTACCACACCGTCGACCAACCCGCGCCCGTCCCCGACGCTGCCGGGCTGACGGCGAGCCAGCGGGTCGCAGTGACCTACTACGACGAGTTGGGCGTCGGTCCGGCGGTGGCGCCGGTCGAGATCCGACGGGCCTACGTCGCCCTCGCCCGCCGCCACCATCCCGACGCCGGCGGCGACCCCGCCCGGATGCGGGCGCTCAACGCCGCCTTCGCCACGCTGTCGGACCCGGAGCGCCGCCGCCGCTACGACGTCGATCTGCGCTCGGCCGACGACGCCCCTCCGGCACCGGAGGACCGCCACCGCGTCTGGCCCGCAGGGGACGGTGCCGGCGACGTCGACCTCAGCGGTGCCGACCCGGCCGACCTGCTCGACGACACCCCGTTCGGTCCGCCGGCGGCACGCCCGGCGCTCGTCGCCGTCCCACCGGGCCTGCTCGCCCTCGCGCTGCTGAGCGCCACGCTCTTCTTCGTCTTCGGCCACCCCGCGCTGTTGGCCGGTGCCGGCGCCCTCGTCTTCTTCGCCGGCATCGCCACCGCCGCGGTGGCGCTGCTCAGCCTGACGCGCGGCGCCCGCACCACCCGGCTCCCGTGACCGGCGTCGGCGTTCCCACTCGCCGCGCCGGGCCGCCCACGGGTACCGTCCGCGAGGTGGCTGCGACCACCACCTACCTCGATGCCATCCTGGCTGCCCACCGCGCCTGCGCCGCCGCCGATCGGCGATCGCTCGACGCGGTCGTCGCCACCGCCCGGGCGGCCGGGCCGACCCGGGGCTTCGCCGCCGCCCTGGCCGCCGTCGCCGCCGGCGGCGAGCTGGCGGTGGTAGCCGAGGTCAAGCGCCGCTCCCCGTCGAAGGGGCTCCTGGCCGACCTCGATCCCCACGCCCTCGCCGTCGCCTACGAGACCGGTGGGGCCGCGGCCATCTCGGTGCTCACCGACGCGCCCCACTTCGGAGGTTCGCCCGACGACCTCGGGGCCGCCCGGGATGCAGCGGCGCTGCCCGTGCTGCGCAAGGACTTCACTGTCGACCCTCGCGACGTGGCCGACGCCCGCACCATGGGCGCCGATGCCGTCCTGCTCATCGCCGCCGCCCTCGACGACGCCGAGCTGGCCGACTGCCACGCCCTGGCGCTCGAACTGGGGCTCGACGCCCTGGTCGAGGTGCACGACGAGGCCGAGGCGGAGCGGGCCCTCACCGTCGGGGCGACGCTTGTCGGCGTCAACCAGCGCGACCTCGTCACCTTCGCCGTCGACACCGCCCGGGCCGAACGGGTGGCGCCACTCCTCCCTGCCGGTGTCGTGCGGGTGGCCGAGTCGGGCATCGGCTGCCCCGAGGATGCCGCCCGCCTGGCGGGCGCCGGCTACCACGCCGTGCTGGTGGGCGAGCACCTGGTACGCTCGACCGACCCCGCAGCGGCGGTGCGCGCCCTGCGCCGGGCCCCCGTCGGTCGGGGCGGCTGATGGCCGCCAGCGTGGAGATCGTCGAGTTCACCGCCGACAAACTCAGTGCGGTGGCGGCCGTGCTGGAGGAGCTCAGCGCCGCCGGTGCCGGGTGGGTCAACGTCGACCCTGAGGCCGCCCTCGCCGCCGAGGACCTTCCGCCGCCTCGTGGCTTCCTCGCCTACCGCCTCGGCGCCCGCGGCCCCGACATCCCCCGGGCGACGTGGGCCGCCCCCAGCGGCCGCACGCCGGCCAACGTCGGTATCCATCACGCCGCCGGTGTTCGGGCCAACGACCAGTTGCGCGACGCCGGCCGCCCCGTCCCCGACTCGTGGCGCCTCCTCCAGGACCACCCCAAGCGCGGGCTGGTGCTCGCCGTGCCCACCCCCGCCGGTCCCGACGCCCTCGCCACCAACGAGGGCACGCTGCGCTGGCTGCTCGCCGCCACCACCGCCCTCAGCCGGGTCCCCCTCACCGGCTGGTGGGCCGCCGAGATCCATCGCTGAGGGGCGGCGCGCCGCCCGGCGAGGAGACCGTTGTGGGCAGCGCAGTCATTGATCCCTGGGGTCCGGAAGGCCGGTCGGTAGCCTCCCGTCCGGGATGTTCGTCAAGATCTGTGGGATCACGAGCGAGGAGGACGCGCTCCTCGCGGTGGCGATGGGTGCCGACGCGGTCGGGTTCGTGTTCGCGCCGTCCACCCGCCAGGTCAGCGCGGCGCTGACCCGCGACATCGTTCGCCGGCTCCCGCCCGAAGTGCTCACCGTCGGCGTCTTCCGCGACGAGGCTCCCTCCCGGGTGGTGCAGCTGTGCCAGCAGACCGGCCTGAAGGCGGCGCAGCTCCACGGCCACGAGTCGGTCGAGGACACCCACGCGGTGAAGCAGGGGGTCGGCCTGGTGATCAAGGCCTTCCCCGCCGCCAGCCCTGTCCTCGACCGCCTGGCCGAGTTCAAGGCCGACGCCGTGCTCATCGACGCGCCGCGGCCGGGTGCGGGCGAGGTGTTCGACTGGACCCTCGCCGAGGGGCTGCCGAGCCGGGGGCGGATCGTCCTGGCCGGCGGCCTGACGCCGGCCAACGTCGCCGACGCCGTCGTGCGGGTGCGCCCGTGGGGGGTCGACGTGTCGTCGGGCGTCGAGGTCGCCCCCGGGCGCAAGGACCCGGTCAAGGTGCGCGCCTTCGTGCACGAGGCCAAGCGGGCCGAAGTGCCCGCCTACCAGGGCGACGACGAGCACCCCCCCTACGACTGGGAGACCGAGTCGCTGAGGTGAGCGCTGGGGCCTGTGGCGGCGATCGCACCGCGCGGATCCCTTGCGTCGAAGGGAGCGTGCCTACGATCGATGGGTGGCCCTGTCCCAAGATCAGCACGCGGTGATGGGCGACCCGGGACCAACGGGGCGCTTCGGCGACTTTGGGGGGCGCTTCGTGCCTGAGACGCTCGTCCCTGCCTGCGAGGCGCTCGAGGCCGCCTTCCGCGACGCCTGGACCGACGACGGGTTCCGGACCGAGCTGTCCGACCTCCTGCGCGACTACGGCGGGCGGCCGTCGTCGCTGTACCGCTGCGGTCGGCTGTCCGACGAGCTCGGGCTCACGTTGCTGCTCAAGCGCGAGGACCTGAACCACACCGGCAGCCACAAGATCAACAACGTCCTGGGCCAGGCCCTCCTGGCCCGGCGCATGGGCAAGACCAAGCTGGTGGCCGAGACCGGGGCCGGTCAGCACGGCGTGGCCACCGCCACCGCGGCGGCGCTGTTCGGCATGGGCTGCATCGTCTTCATGGGCGAGGTCGACATGGCCCGCCAGGAGCTCAACGTCTTCCGCATGCGCCTGCTCGGCGCCGAGGTGCGCCCGGCGGTGACCGGCAGCCGCACGCTGAAGGACGCCGTCAACGACGCCCTGCGCTACTGGGTCGGCGAGGTGGGCGACACCCACTACTGCCTCGGCTCCGCGCTGGGCCCCCACCCGTACCCGTGGCTGGTGCGCGAGCTCCAGCGGGTCATCGGCGACGAGGCCCGGGAGCAGACTCGTTCGCTGCTCGACCGCGATCCTGACGTCGTCACCGCGTGTGTCGGCGGGGGCAGCAATGCCATCGGCATCTTCTCCGGGTTCGTCGACCTGCCCGACGTGGAACTGGTGGGTGTCGAGCCGGCCGGGGGTGCGGCGGTCGGCCACGGCGTGCCCGGCGTCGTGCACGGCATGACGTCGTACCTCATGCAGGACGACATCGGCCAGGTCCAGGAGGCGCAGTCGATCTCGGCCGGCCTCGACTACCCCGGCGTCGGCCCGGAGCACGCCCACCTGGCTCGCACCGGCCGGGCCCGCTACGAGGCCGTCACCGACGCCGAGGTGCTCGAGGCGTTCCAGTTGCTCAGCCACACCGAGGGCATCATCCCCGCCCTCGAGCCGGCCCATGCGCTCGCGTGGGTGTCCCGGGCCCGCCGTCACCTGGCCGGCAAGGTCGTCCTGCTGTGCCTGTCGGGCCGGGGTGACAAGGACGTCGCCCAGGTCGCCGAACTGCTCGGCGACCGCTATGGCGCCTGACGCCGACGTCGCCCCGGCGGCGCCGGTGCGGCTGGGCCTCGAGTCCACGTTGCGGGCGGCACGCGACGCCGGACGCAAACTGCTCGTCCCCTATGTCACCGGCGGGGTCCGCGACGACTGGACCGAGCTGGTGCGGGCCATGGCCGATGCCGGTGCCGACGCCGTCGAGATCGGCATCCCGTTCTCCGACCCGGTCATGGACGGCCCGACCATCCAGGCCACCTCGGAGCAGGCCATCGCCGGGGGGGCCACCCCGAGCTCGATCCTCGCCGAGTTGCGGGGCATCGACGCCGGCGTCCCGCTCGTGGTCATGACTTACTACAACCTCGTGTACCACCCCGGCGACGAGCGCTTCGCCGCCGGCCTCGCCGCCGCCGGCGTGTCGGGCGCCATCGTCCCTGACGTGCCGCTCGAGGAGATCGGCCCGTGGGCGGCGGCCGCCGACGCGTCCGGCATCGAGACGGTGCTGCTGGCGGCGCCGACGGCGAGCGACGAGCGCCTGGCCCGGGTGTGCGCCCGCAGCCGGGGCTTCGTCTACGGGGTGTCGCTGCTCGGGGTCACCGGTGAGCGGGCCACGCTGGCCGGCACCGCCGACGCCATCGCCCGGCGCCTCAAGGTCGCCACCGACCTCCCGGTGGTCGTCGGGATCGGCATCTCGACCCCCGAGCAGGCCCGCCAGGTCACCACCGTGGCCGACGGCGTCGTGATCGGCTCGGCCCTCATGCGCACCCTGCTCGACGGTGCAGCGCCCGAGGCGGTGGGCGAGCAGGTCGCCGCCTTCCGCACCGCCCTCGACCGTGGCTGAGCCGGACGAGACCCAGCCCGTCTCGGTGTTCGCCGCCGTCGGCGGCCAGGCGTTCTTCGACCGCCTGTGCGCCCGCTTCTACGCCGGTGTGGCCGACGACCCCGTGCTGCGTCCGCTCTACCCCGACGACCTGGCCGACGCCGAGCGCTGGCTGGCGCTGTTCCTGGGCCAGTACTGGGGCGGCCCTACCACCTACGGCGACGAGCGCGGCCACCCCCGCCTGCGGATGCGCCACGCCCCCTTCGCCATCGGCCCCGCCGAGCGTGACGCCTGGTACCGCCACATGAGCGGCGCCACCCGGGCCGAGGTCGCCGCCCTCGACCACCTCGACCGAGGTGTGCAGGCGGCGGTGCAGGCC
>JBBJOU010000101.1:0-7296 GCA_037724305.1 Acidimicrobiales bacterium | reverse complement strand
GTCAGGCGCCGCCGTCGAGGAGAGCGGTGACGAGGGCGGCGATGGGGCTGCGCTCGCTGCGGCTCAGGGTGACGTGGCCGAACAAGGGGTGGCCGCGCAGGGCGTCGATCACCGCGGCGATGCCGTCGTGGCGGCCCACCCGGAGGTTGTCGCGCTGGGCGACGTCGTGGGTCAGCACCACGCGACTGCCCTCGCCGAGGCGGGACAGGGCGGTGAGCAGCACCGGGCGCTCGAGGTTCTGGGCCTCGTCGATGACCACGAAGGTGTCGGTGAGGCTCCGGCCGCGGATGTGGGTGAGGGGCAGCACCTCGAGCAGCTCGCGGTCGATGACCTCGTCGATCACCGCCTGGCCGACGATGGCCTCGAGGGCGTCGAAGACGGCGGCCGACCACGGGGCCATCTTCTCGGCCTCCGAGCCGGGCAGGAACCCGAGCTCCTGGCCGCCGACGGCGAAGAGGGGGCGGAAGACCACCACCCGCTTGTGGCTGCGTTGTTCGAGCACGGCGTCGAGGCCGGCGGCGACGGCCAGCACCGACTTGCCCGTGCCGGCCGGCCCGCCGATGGACACGATCCCGACCGAGGGGTCGGCCAGCAGGTCGATGGCGATGCGTTGCTCGGCGCTGCGGCCGTGGATGTCGAACAGGGTGCGGTCGCCGCGCACGAGGTGGATGCGCTTGTCGTCGTGCACCCGGCCGAGCGCCGACTGCGAGCCGGACACCACGGCGACGCCCGTGTTGCACGCCAGGTCGCGGGCGGCGTCGAGGTCGACCACCCGGTCGCGGTAGAGATCGTCGACCACGGCGGGGTCGACATCGAGCTCGGTGTAGCCGGTCCAGCTGTCGTCGCTGGCCAGCTCGTTCCGGTAGGCCTCCGCCTCCAACCCGACGATCGACGCCTTGAGGCGCAGGGGGAGGTCCTTGGTGACCACGGTGACGGGCAGGCCGTCGGCGGCCAGGTTGCGGGCGACGGCGAGGATCCGGTGGTCGTTGTTGTCGCCCTTGAGGCCCGATGGGAGCATCGAGGTGTCGCGGTGGTTCAGCTCCACCCGCAGCGTGCCCCCCGCCTCGTTCACCGGGAAGGCGTCGGTGAGCGAGCCGTGCTCGACCCGGAACTCCTCGAGCAGCCGCAGCGCCCGGCGCGCCGACCACCCCAGCTCGGGGTGGTCCCGCTTCGCCTCCAGCTCGGTCAGCACCACGATGGGCAGCACGACCTCGTGCTCGTCGAAGCGGGTCAGCGCCCTCGGGTCGGCGAGCAGCACCGAGGTGTCGAGCACGAACGTCGTACGGCTGTCGTGACCGTCACGACGGGTCCGGGCGCGCGGGCGTGCATCGGGGGCGTAGGGATCGGGCAACGGGCCTCCCACTCGAGATGGGCACCGGCGCGGGACGCAGCCGTCGAGGACCGGTGGTCGGGGTGGCGCCGCCCACCCCGGTCGCGGGCCGAGGGCCCGACCGATCTCGACGACGACGGCGACGGTGCTGGGTGCGGCACTGGCGCCATGCTGGCCCAACGGGGCGCGCCGGGCGTGGATGGTGGCGGGGATTCATCCGTCGTCCAGGTGCCGGTAACGTCGGCGCCCGTGGGAGGGGAGGCGTGCACGTTCTGCGGCATCGTCGCCGGGACGGTGCCGGCCCAGTTGGTGCTCGACGAGGGCGGGGTCGTGGCCTTCCTCGACGTGCGCCCAGTGTTCAAGGGCCACGTGCTGGTCGTGCCCCGTGCCCACCGTGACAGCCTCGCCGACCTGGCGCCGGCCGAGCTCGGCACGGTCATGGCCGCCGTCCAGCGCCTGGCCGCCGCGGTCGGATCGGGACTGGGCGCCGGCGGGTCGTGGATCTCGCTCAACGACCGGGTCAGCCAGTCGGTGCCCCACGTGCACGTCCACGTCGTGCCCCGCACGAAGGGCGACGGCCTGCGCGGCTTCTTCTGGCCCCGCACCCGCTACGTCGATGATGCGGACGCAGCCCACCACGCCGCTCGCATCCGCGACGCCCTCGGGGCGGCGACATCCCTGTCGTAGGGTTCGGCCCGTAGGGTCACAACGGTGCGCCTCGGCATCTGCGGTGGTCCCTACTCGAACCCCTACGCCCTCCGGGCGTTCGTGGCCGACGCCCGGGCCCGAGGCTGCGAGCGGTTGGTCTGCCTCGGTGACCTCGGCGGGTTCGGGGCCGAGCCCGACGCCCTGTTCCCGATCATCACCGCCGAGGGCATCGAGTGCATCGCCGGGAACTACGACGTGGCCATCGGCCGGGGCGACGAGGACTGCGGCTGCGGCTACCGCGACCCGCGCGACAACGCCTTCGCCCAGACCATCTACGACTTCACCCGAGCCAACACGAGCGACGAGTTCGCCGCCTGGATGACGACGCTGCCCACCGAGCGGCGCGCCGTGGTCGAGGGCGTCGACGTGCACCTGGTGCACGGATCACCGCTGTTCCTCAACGACTTCTTCTGGCAGAGCCGCACCGCCGAGGAGAAGGCCGAGCGGGTGGCGGCCAGCGGGGCCGACGTCGTCTGTTGCACCCACTCCGGGCTGCCGTGGGTCGAGAGGGTCGACGGCACCCTGGTGGTCAACGTCGGGGTGCTGGGCAAGCCGGCCAACGACGGCACCACCGACGTCTGGTACGCCGTGCTCGATCTCGAAGCCGGACAGGCTGTCGCCGAGCTCGTGCGCCTGGCCTACGACTGGCAGGCGCAGGCCGCGTCGATGCGCGCTGCCGGCCTACCCGAGGTGTTCGTCGAGAGCATCGAGACCGGGTGGTGGACGACGTGCATCGAGGTGCTCCCGCCGGCCGAGCGCAGCCACGGCCGTTATCAGCTCTACCGCAGCGCCCTGCCCGTCGGCGCCGCCGCCGCCGATGCCAGCTGGGGCTCGGCGCCCGACGTGGTCGACGACGGCCTGCCGGTGGTGGCGCTGTTCGGCTCGGCGCTGTTCCCACCCCGGCTCTGGCTCTACACGAACTTTCACTGCAACCTGGCGTGCACCTACTGCTCGGTGGCGTCGTCGCCGTCGGCCCGCCGCCGCTCGATGCCCCTCGACCGGGTCTGCGCGCTGGTCGACGAGGCGGTGGCCGAGGGGTTCACCGAGGTCTACCTGACCGGCGGCGAGCCGTTCCTCGAGCGCGACATCGTCGACATGGCCCTGCACGCCGCCGCCGCCGTCGCCGGCGAGGCGGTGCTGCTCACCAACGCCATGCTGTTCCGGGGCCGGGCCCGCCAGCAGCTCGATCGCCTGGTCGGCGTCGAGCGCCTGGTGCTGCAGACCTCGCTCGACGGCGCCACCGCCGCCGCCCACGACCGCTTCCGGGGCGAGGGCTCGTGGGCGTCCGCCATGGACGGCATCCGAACGGCCGTCGAGCTCGGGCTGCGGGTACGGGTCGGGTGCACGGAGACGCCGGCCAACGCCCACGAGGTGCCGGCGCTGCGGGCCCTGTTGGCCGAGGCCGGCATCACCGGCGACGCCGTGGCGGTGCGCCCGCTCGTGCAGCGGGGCGTGAGCACGTCGGGCATGGAGATCTGGGATCTCACCACGGTCCCCGAGCTCACCGTCACCACCGACGGCGTGCACTGGCACCCGGCCGGCGCCGATGTCGACACCAGCCCCGACATGTTGCTGGCCGCCGGCGAGGTGCCCCTCGCCCAGGCCAAGCGCCTGGTGGTCGAGCGCTTCCTCACCCTGCGCCAGCAGGACGGGTCGCTCCCGACGGTCTACGGCTGCGCCGTGTAGCCGGCGGGTCGCGTCAGGCGGGGGCGGGTTCGGGGAGGCGGCCGAGGGTGGCGGCGACGTCGGGGAGGACGACGTCGACCTGCTCGTAGCCGACCCGGAGGAGATACTGGTTGTTGCGGCCGTAGCTCTTGTTGCCGAGCACGTAGAAGCCGGGCTCAGGGTTGCGCAGCACGTCGACGCCCTGGGCGGGCTGGGTCATGCAGTCGCCGGCGGCGGCGCCGAGCAGGGCGCCGGACAAGGTGATGGGCCCCAGGGTGGCGTAGCACTCGTGGACCTGGAGCTGGCGGTAGATCGACTGGTCTCCCAGGGTGCCGGTGAGGGCCAGGATGCGGTCGACCTCGACATCGTCGAGCGTGCCGTCGTCGCCGCGGAGGGTGACGACGAGGCGGTCGTTGCGCTCGGCCACCGCCTCGACGGTCACACCGGTGCGGGCGGTGACCGCCGGGTGGGCACCGGTGGCCAGCGCCATCGCCCGGTCGCTCAGTGCCGCCCGGGCCGGGAGGGGGTCGTCGGCGACGGCACCGAAGGCGGGCTCGGTCTCGCGGATGGCCCAGACGACCGCGGTGCCGGGCGCCCCGTCGGCGAGGACGGCGAGGTCGCCGGCCGCGGTCTGCGCCGAGTAGCCGGCCCCGACGAGCAGGGTGGTGCGCCCCGACCAGTACCCCTGGTCGGCGGCGAGGTCGGGCAGGCGCCGGTCGATCCGATCGGCGAGCCCGAGCTCGCCCCGGGCGGGGATCCCGGCGTCGCCGAGGGCGTTGGGCACGGCGTAGCCGCCGCTGCAGTCGAGCACGGCGCGCGCCCGGACGACGTCGTCGCCCCCGTCGCCGTGGACCGCGAGGCGGAAGGGCCGGGCGGCCCGGTCGGCATCGGCGATGTGCTCGTGCTTGAGCAGACCCTCGCGCCCGACGGCGGTCACCCGGGTGCCGGTGCGGATCCGCCCGGCGAGGACGGGGAGGGCGGCGACCGGCTCGAGCAACTGCTCGGCGAGCTCGGCTCCGGTGGGGCGGGTGGCGCTGTCGGTGTCGGCGGGTACGGCCGATCCGGCAGCGTTCAGGTGGCGGCGCATGCGGTGCGAGGCGTTGATGGCCCACGGGGTGAACAACCGGACGTGGCCCCAGTCGCGGACGCTGGCGGCGACGCTGGGGGCGGCTTCGAGCACGACGACGTCGAGTCCCTCGTCGAGGGCGGCGAGGGCGGCGTCGAGACCGGTGGGACCGGCTCCGATCACGGCGAGGTCGAACAGTTCGGTCGGCACGGTGGCACTCCACGGATCGGCGGGTGGGCGCGCCCAGCGTCGCGCGAACTGGCCTACCGTGCGCGACCGTGGCGATGAGCGGGGACGACTGGCGGCGGGCGCTCGGATTGGGCGAGGACGAGGTGCCCGAACTGGCCGTGCTGGAGGGGACGTGGTGGGAGGCCGAGCGCACGGTGGAGCGCCTGGGGGTCCTCGACGACGTCCGGCCGCTCGCCTTCCCCGGCTGGCACCTGGGGCGCCGCCACGGCCGACCGGTCGCCTACTGCACCGCCTACGGCGCATCACGGGCGGTCGAGCCCGTGCACGTCCTCGCCGCCGTCGGGACGCCCCGGTTCGTGCAGATCGGCTCGTGCGGGTCGCTGTCGCCCGACGTGCGCACCGGTGAGGTGGTGGTGCCGACGGTCGCCACCATCGGCGAGGGGGCGTCGCAGTACTACGGCGGGACCGATGTCGCCAATCCCGACCCGGTCCTGGCCGGTGCGCTGGCGGCGGCGTGGGCCGAGCGCGGCGCCACCGTGCACCGCGGGCGCCACGTCACCACCTCGGCCCTGCTCAACCAGCCGCCCGAACTGCTGGAGGGGTGGCGGGCGGCGGGCCACCTGGCCGTCGACATGGAAACCTCGGCCGTGCTCAGCGCGGCGGCGTGGGCCGGCGCCCGGGCGGCGGCGACGATGTTCGTGTGGGACGAGCTGGTCCATGACCGCAGCTGGCTCGACCCGTTCCCGCCCGCCGAGCGCGCCGCCCAGCGCCACGCCGAGCACACCATGTTCGAGGTGGCGCTATCCGTGCTCGAGGTGTGACGCCGAGGACCGGACAGGTCAGACCGCGTCGAGGATGACCTGGGGGTTTCCGTCGGCGACGACGAGCACGCAGGGCGCCGCCAGCAGGTCGAGGGCGGCGACGCCGAGGCCGGCGGTCCGTACCGCCACCAGCGTGCCCTTGTGGGCGCCGTCGAGCAGCGTCACCTCGACGGCGACGACCCCGTCGGCGACCTCGGTGGCGTCGACGACGATCGCCTCGTAGGCCCCGTCGGGGAGCACGGCCTCGATCACCGGCTCAGTGACGTCCGGTCGGTCCACATCGACGGGCTCATCGGGCCGCCACCCGGCCGACCCACCGGCCGTCCGCCCCTGCCGCGAGGGAGACCTCGTGCCAGCTCAGCAGTGGCGGTATGGCGCCGTTGACGTGGGCGTCGTCGGCGGGCACCACCTGCACCTCGGCGTGCAGCGTGCCGGCGTCGTCGATGCGGGCGTCGGCCAGCCCCACGGCGACCTCGCCCTGCGAGCCGCGCCGCAGGCACTCCTCGAGGACGGCGAGCAGGAGCCCGGCCGGGGTGGCGGCGGTGAGCGAGATCGGGTGCCGGGCCGGCTGCATCGACGGGTGGACGTCGGTGAACGCCTCGGCGAACCCCTCCACCGCTTGGGCCAGGCACGCCTCGAGCGACCGCTCCCCCAGGTCGAGGGCGAGCCGGGGCCCGACCCCACGTTCGCTGCGGCTGTCGTTCGACCCGACCGTCACCCCGGAGATCCTCTCCTGATGGTCTCCCCCGACCCTACTGCCCCCTCACCGGCGTCCCTGACGGCCGGCGGCTACAGGTCGCGGACGAGCTTGAACGCCTCGGCGTGGGTGACGCCGACCGCCTCGCCCCAGCCGGCGAGGCGGTCCAGCACGCGGCGGCGGAAGTCGGCCTCGGCGGCGACGGCGGCCTCGGGGTCGGCGGCGTCGATCCCCATGGTGGAGCGGTGCTGGCTGGCGTGGGCCAGGAGGGCGGCGAGCTTGGCGTCGGTGTGGCCGGTGACGTCCTCGTGGTGGTCGATCTCGTCGGCCTCGAACAGCAGCAGTGCCTCGGGCCGCCACGGTGCGAGGTGCTGTTCGGGGAAGAACAGCGGGTCGCGGGCGGCGACGATGCCGTCGCCGGTCAGCCAGCCGGCGTGGCGGTGGTCGGGGTGGAGGCGGTACCGCTTCCACGGGTCGTGGCCGAGCACCACCGTGGGGCGCAGGCGGCGGATGGCGTGGGCCACCTCCCAGCGCTGGCGTAGCCCCGACGCGAGCTCGCCGTCGGGCCATCCCAGGAACACCACCTCGCCGGTGGCGCCGAGCGCCCGGGCGGCGGCCCGCTGCTCGTCGCGGCGCAGGGCGACGAGCACCGCCGGGTCGACGGCGGGGTCCCAGGTGCCCTTCGACCCGTCGGTGCACACGAGGTGGTGCACCACGCAGCCGCCGGCGGCCCAGCGCGCCAGGGTTGCGCCGCAGCCGAACTCGACGTCGTCGGGGTGGGCGCCGACGGCCAGGGCGACGGCGGGGATGGGCAGGCCGG
>JBBJOU010000100.1:0-7388 GCA_037724305.1 Acidimicrobiales bacterium | reverse complement strand
CGTAGGTGATCTGCTCGTAGGTGACGCCCTCGAGGTCGCCGGTCCCCCGCTTGATCGCCCGTTCGATCGTATCGAGGGGCACCGAGGCATCACGCGCCTTGGCGTACATGGTGCGCAGCGTGGGGTTCATGTCCCGGTCGCCGCCGCCTTCGCGGGCGGCGACCTCGACTTGGCGGATCAGCTTGGCGAAGATCTTTCCGCGGGCGGCGTCGGCCGCCCCCTTCTTGTGCTTGATCGTCGCCCACTTCGAGTGGCCTGACATCTAGGCGCTCCTCTCCGCGCTGGTGCGCACGAAGGTCTGGTGGATCCGGAGATCGTCGCCGAGCTCCGGGTGGAAAGCGGCGGCGAGCACCGGCCCCTGGCGGACCAGGACCGGCTCACTGTCGACGGAGGCGAGCACCTCGACGTCGGGCCCCGCCCGCTCGACGACGGGGGCCCGGATGAACACGGCCCGCAGGGGAGTGTCCTCGCCGTCGAGACCGGTGGCCGCCAGGTCGGCCTCGAAGCTGTCGCGCTGGCGGCCGAAGGCGTTGCGGCGCACGGTGATGTCGAGCACGCCGAACGAGCGTTGATCAGCCCGACCACCGATGATCTCGCGCCCGAGGAGGATCATCCCGGCGCAGGTGCCGAGGGCGGGCATGCCGGCTGCCAGTCGCCCGGCCACCGCCTCGTAGAGCCCGGACGACTCGAGGAGCATCGACATGGTGGTCGACTCGCCGCCGGGCAGCACGAGGGCGTCGACGTCCGCCAGCGCGGCGACGGTGCGTACCGCGACGGGCTCAGCGCCGGCGGCGAACAGGGCGCGGGCGTGGCGTTCGACCGCGCCCTGCAGGGCGAGCACCCCGATCTTCACCGGCACCTGGCGGTTCACTGCGAGCCATCAGGGGGCCGAGCGTAGCGGTGCGTCGGGTGTCGACGGGCGGTCGCGTCGCGGGGCGCTCGGCGGCTACCAGCCCCGGTCGGCCAGCTTGGTGGGCAGGGTGGCGATCTCGAGGCCGGCCATGGCGGGGCCGAGGCCGCGGCTCACCTTGGCCAGGATCGACGCGTCGGCGTAATGCGTGGTGGCCTCGACGATGGCCTTCGCCATGCGCGACGGGTCGGACGACTTGAAGATCCCGGAGCCGACGAAGGTGGCCTGGGCACCGAGTTGCATCACCAGGGAGGCGTCGGCCGGGGTGGCGATGCCCCCGGCGCAGAACAAGGGCACCGGCAGGGTGCCGGCCTCGGCGATCTCCTGGACCAGCTGCACCGGGGCCCGCAACTCCTTCGCCCAGCCGTAGATCTCGGCCGGGTCGGCCTGGCCGATCTTGCGGATGTCGCCGATGATCGAGCGCAGGTGGCGGGTGGCCTCGACGATGTTGCCGGTGCCGGCTTCGCCCTTCGAGCGGATCATGCAGGCGCCCTCGCTGATGCGTCGCAACGCCTCACCGAGGTTGGTGGCGCCGCACACGAACGGCACGGTGAACACCCACTTGTCGATGTGGTGCGCCTCGTCGGCCGGGGTGAGGACCTCGGACTCGTCGATGTAGTCGACGCCGAGGGCTTCGAGGATCTGGGCCTCGGCGAAGTGGCCGATGCGAGCCTTGGCCATCACCGGGATGGTGACGGCGGCCTTGACCGCCTCGATCATCTCGGGGTCGCTCATGCGAGCGACGCCGCCGTCGCGCCGGATGTCGGACGGGACCCGCTCGAGGGCCATGACCGCCACCGCGCCGGCGTCCTCGGCCACCCGGGCCTGCTCGGCATCGACGACGTCCATGACCACGCCGCCCTTGAGCATCTCGGCGAGCCCTCGCTTCACGCGGGCGGTACCGGTCTCGTGGGGACTGGTGCTGGACACCGGGCGGGCGACGTCGGCCATGGCCCGCAGTCTACGGGCGCTTCCCCGACAGCCCGTCCCCCCGATCCGTTCTCGCGGCTGATCGGGGCGCGTCCGGGGCGACCCGATCAGGCGGTTGAACAGTCGCTGGGAGGCTCAGCGCAGCGCGCCCGAGCCGGGGGGGGCGAGGGCGAGCCAGGTCCGTCCGGGGGTGAGGCCGATGGCGGTGCCGTCCGGGGCCAGGAAGGCGGTCGGGACGAACGGGTCCGGCCTGACCCAGCGCCCTTCCACCACCTGGCCGGCGGTGAGCACCCAGGCGGTGCCCTCTCCCACCAGGACCGCCTTGAGCACGGGCGTGCCGATCGAGTCGGTGCCGCCCGTGTCGTTGTAGTCGACGAACTGGACGACCACGTTGGGCGGCGCCACCAGTGTGCCTGCCTCGTCGAGATGGGGGGTGCCCCGCTGGTTGCGGGCCCAGCCACCGATGGCCGGGTCCCAGGCGTAGTCGACGGGCGCTGACCCGGGCCCGTCGCCGAAGACGATGCCGACACCGGCGACCGGGCGGGCGCCGGTCCCCGGCGGGGCCGCCGGGTCGGCCCGGTACGAGAACCATGGCGGCGGTGGGGTGCCCTGACCGGGGGCTGCGGCGTAGAGGGCGCCAGTGGAGCTCAGCAGGTTCTCGGGAGCGACGCGGTCGCCGGTGCGGCGGTAGGCCCCGCTGGCGGCGTCGAAGCCGACATCGACCACCCGATCGGCGGCGCGCAGTTCCGCGAGGGTGCCGTCGTTGCCCCCCGAGTAGGAGAAGAGGGGCCGCCCGAGGGAGGCGACCACGTCGATGTCGGTGGTACGGACCGAGCGCACAGGGCCGACGGGATCGGCGTCGATCGAGTGGAAGATGCAGGCGAAGCGAGTCACCGAGCCTTCGGTGAGCTCCTCGACCACCACGTCGGCGGCGTTGATGCCGGCCTGGGGCCGGGAACGCAAGCTGGCCCGGCCGCCGTCGCCGTTGGAGATCTTGACCACCACCGCGGGGCGGGCGGCGCGGGCGGGGTCGTCGATGAGCACGCCGGTGAGCGGGAAGGTCGGGGGTGGCGGCGGCGGCGGCGGGACTCCAGGGACCGTGGTCGCCGTCGTCGAGGACGCAGCCTCCTCGTCGTCGCCCCCACCGCAGGCGGCAACGATCGGCGCCGCGAGGAGCCCCCCGATGAACGCCCGTCGCCCCAAAGCCTTGGTGGACCTGATCACACGCCTCCCCTTGTTCGTACCATCGGCAAGACGCCGTCGAGCATGAGCGCCATGCCGACGACGAGGGCTCCGTGACCGAACGGAGCGAGCGCCAGCGAGCGAGTGAGCTCGAAACCGGTCACAACTCGCGGAGGGCGGCGATGCGGTCGTCCAGCGGGGGGTGGGTGGCGAAGAGCCGGTTGGCTCTCGACATCCGGCCCTGGTCGCGACGGGTGGGCAGGGGTTCCTCGATCCACAGGTGGGCGGTTGCCCGGGAGTGGGCGTGCACGACGGTGTCGTCGTCGCGCAGCTTCTCGAGGGCGGCGATCATCCCCGGCGGGTACCGCGTCATCTCCACGCCGGTGAAGTCGGCGAGCGTCTCGCGGCGGCGCCCGACGGCCGCCTGCATGGCCCGGCCGATGAACGGCGACAGGATCAACAGCAGCATGGCCGGGATGGCGAGGAAGGCGGCCGGGCTGGAGCCACGGTCGCCGTCGCTGTGGTGGGTGCGACCGCCGCCCCACCAGAGCATCCGGACACCGATGTCGGCCAGGAGGGCGACGATGCCCACCATGGTGACGGCGAGGGTCGACACCAGGATGTCGTAGTTCTTCACGTGGGCGAGCTCGTGGGCGAGCACGGCCTCGAGCTCGATGCGGTTCATCCGCTCGAGCAGCCCGGTTGTCACCGCGACGGCGGCGTGCTGGGGGTCGCGGCCCGTGGCGAACGCGTTGGGTGCGGGATCGTCGATGACGTAGAGCCGGGGCTTGGGCAGGCCGCTGGCGATGCACAGGCCCTCGACCAGGTTGTGCAACCGGGCGTAGGACTCGACGTCGGCCGGCCGGGCCCGGCTGGCGCGCAGGGCGATGGCGTCGGACTTCCAGTAGGCGGCGAACGCCATGCCCCCGGCCAGCGGCAGGGCGAGGACGAGACCGAGCACCCCCCCACCGAAGACCAGCAGGTCGAAGGCCGCCACCACGAGGGCGACGAAGACCACGAAGGCGGCGATGAGGTAGGCGGACCGGCGCTTGTTCTGAGCGACCTGGTCGTACATCAGGCGTACATCGGGATCCGCGTCAGGAGAACTTGACCTGCACGGGACCGCGCGAGTCGTCGTCGGCCTCGAAGTACTCGCGCTCGCCGAAGCCCATCCGCGTGGCGATCAGCAGCGCCGGGAACGACTGGATCTTGGCGTTGTACTTGAACACGGTGTCGTTGTAGAACTGTCGGGCGTAGGCGATGCGGCCTTCGGTGCCGGAGAGCTCCTCCTGCAGGGAGACGTAGCTCTGGTTGGCCTTCAGGTCCGGGTAGGCCTCCGACAGGGCGAACACCTGGCGGAGGGCGCCCGTCAGCATGTTCTCCGCCGCCGCCTGCTCCTGGGGCCCGCTGGCCGACTGGCCGGCGTTGCGGGCCGTGATGACGGCGTCGAGCGTCTCGCGCTCGTGGGACGCATAGCCCTTCACCGTCTCCACCAGGTTGGGGATGAGGTCGTAGCGGCGCTTGAGCTGCACGTCGATCTGGGCCCAGGCGTTCTCGATGCGGTTGCGGAGCTTGACCAGGCCGTTGTAGCTGGCGATCAGGTAGATCACCAGCACCACGACGAGCACGAGCACGATGATTGCGACGAACTTCATGTTGGGGCACCTCGGCCACCGGGGGCGGGTACAGCACCCGCCCGGGTACGGGATCGAACCCTACCGCCGTCGACCGGGCGGGTGCGGGCACCCTCGTGGCGGCGCCGTTGCCGGACGGGCGTCCCGCCTACGCTGACCGGCCCATGGCGCCCCGCCTGCCCGCCCTGCGCACGCCGCCGATCGCCTTCGCCCACCGGGGCGCCCGAGCCCACGCACCGGAGAACACCATCGAGGCGTTCCGTCTCGGCCTGACCCTCGGCGCCACCGGCCTCGAGAGCGACGTGTGGCGCACCGACGACGGCGAGGTGGTGCTCGACCACGACGGGGTGGTGCGCCAGGGCCTGCGCCGTCGCCCGATCGCCTCGATGCCCCGGGCCGCCCTCCCCGACCACATTCCCACCCTGGCCGAGCTCTACGAGGCCGTGGGCCCCGACCACGAGCTCTCCCTCGACGTGAAGGATGCCGACGCGGTCGACGCCACCGTCGCCGTGGCTCGCAACGCCGGCGCCGCCGCGCACCTGTGGTTGTGCCATCCCGACCACGAGCTGCTCGCCGAGTGGCGCCGCCGGTTCCCCGATGTGCGCCTGGTCGACTCGACCCGGCTGTCCAAGCTGCGCGACGGGCCCGAGCGCCGGGCCAAGCAGCTCGCCGATGCCGGCGTCGACGCCCTCAACATGCACCGCAGCGACTGGAACGGCGGCCTCGCCATCCTGGTCCACCGCTTCGGCCGCCTGGCCTTCGGCTGGGACGCCCAGCACGACCACCACCTCGACGAGCTCCTCGACGCCGGTCTCGACGCCGTCTACAGCGACCACGTCGACCGCCTCATGGACGCCGTCCACCGCGCCTACCCCGACCACCCGGCGACGGGAGCCTGACGGGGCAGCTCGCGACCCCCGGGTGAGCTACAGGCCGGAGATCGAGGTGAGGGGCCAGACCCGGACGAAGGCGCGGCCGACGACGAGGTCGAAGTCGACGGGGCCGAAGACGTTGCTGGCGCTGCTGTTGCAGCGGTTGTCGCCGAGCACGAACAGCTCGTCCGGGCCGACCTCCTCCTCCGGGAAATCGGGGGTGGCCGTGCACGCCGTGGGCAGGGTCAGGTAGCCCTCGGTGAGCGCTTCGCCGTCGACGTAGACGGTGCCGTCTCGGCTCTCGATGCTCTCGCCGGGCAAGCCGACGACCCGCTTGATGAGGTCGGGCACCTCCGCCGGGGAGGCGTTCTCGGGCCGCTCGAAGACGATGATGTCGCCCCGGGCGATCTCGTCGATCTCGAGGCTGAACTTGTTCACCAGGACCCGATCGTTGATCTCGAGCGCGGGCTCCATCGATCCCGACGGGATGTAGAACGCCTGGAAGAGGACCGCCTTCGTGGTGAGGGCGACGACGACGGCACCGACCAGCACCACCGCCCACTCGATGGCGTTGCGCTTGGAGGATCGACGGCGCCGGGCCCGGCGGGCACCGGTGGGGGCGACCGCGTCGAAGCCCACAGCCGACGGCTCCGTCCGGCGCTCGGCGATCTCACGAGCGTCGCCGTTGCCGCCCCCGTGGGTGCCGGGGCGGCCGTCCACCTCGTCGTCGGGGCGAGCAGGGGCGATGAGCGAGGACGGTCGGCTGGGCGCGCGACTGTCGAGGTCGTCCTCGTCGGTGGCGGGGGAACGGACGCGGTCCACGGTGCGGTTCAACCTAGCGGTGGGCCGGTGGCGCCGGACGGTCACTGCCGGCCGTCCGCCCCGGCCTCCCCGTAGCGGGCCAGCACCCGCGCCGCCGCCGCCGCCCCCGCACCGACGAGCCCGGGAGGGCCACCGACCACCCGCCCGTGAGGGCCGAGGCGTAGCAGTAGGCGCTCGAGCCACGGGGTGGCCGTCACCGCCAGCACCACCCGGATCGTGGCGCCGTCGGCCACCTCGGCGGCCTCGACCGGGTAGGCGTCGGCCACCCAGCGACCGGCGTCGCCGAGCTCCAACGTCACGCGCGGCGCGTCGGCGGTGGCCGAGAACACCTCGGCGACGGGGGGATCGGCAGGTACGTCGAAGCGCTCGTCGAGCAGGCGCACGGACACCACCCGGTCGATGCGGAAGGTCCGCCGCTCCCCGCTCCGGTGGTCGTGCCCGACGAGGTACCAGGCGCCGGCGTCGTTGATCACCAGCCACGGGTCGACCGTGCGCTCGGCCCGCTCGTCGCGACCGAGCGCGTAGTAGTCGATCACCACCCGGCGCCGGTCGCCGACCGCGTGGCGGAGAGCGGCGAGGGTGGGCTCGGCCACCGGGCCGAGGTCGATGTCGAGCACGTCGTCGCCCTCGACGCCGAGGACCCCGGCCACCTTGGTGAGCGCCCGCGCCAGCGGGCCGGTGGGGTCGGCGCCGGGCACGTCGGCGACGGCCCTTCCGGCCACCACCACGGCGAGCGCCTCGTCGGGGCTGAGCCTCAGCGGACGGTCGAAGCTGGGGGTGAGGCGGGCGAAGACCCGCCCGTCCTCGATGGTCATCTCGAACAGCTCGTCGGGCGTGTACGGCGGCACGCCCACGACCATCAAGAGGTCCAGATCCTCGTCGAGCTGGCGCCGGGTCAGACCGAAACGGGCCAGGACCTCCTCGACGGTGGGGCCGTCCCGGCCGGCGAGCCACGGGATCATGGCCAGCAGGCGCCGGAGCCGGTCGGTGGCGGTGGCGCGGGGGGTCGCAGCGTTCACCCCTTCTCGGGGGCTGCGC
>JBBJOU010000099.1:0-7429 GCA_037724305.1 Acidimicrobiales bacterium | reverse complement strand
GGCGCCGTTCGAGCGCGAGGGCCACGCCGAAGGTGGCCGACAGGGCCGTCGCGGTGACGACCTCGTCGATGGGGCCGGCGGCGTCCACCCGGCCGGCGGCGAGCAGGAGGGCGTGGGTGAAGCCGGGGGGGATCTCGTCGACGTGGTGGGTGACCAGGACGGCGGGGGGCGCCGCCGGGTCGGCGGCGAGAGTGGACAGGCGGGCGACGAGGGTCTCGCGGCCGCCGAGGTCGAGGCCGGCCATGGGCTCATCGAGCAGCACCAGCCCCGGCTCCGCGTGGTAGGCGCGAGCGAGCAGGACGCGGGAGCGCTCGCCCGACGAGAGCGTGCCGAACGTGCGCGCCGCGAGGTGGCCGACTCCCACCCGGTCGAGGGCGGCGGTCGCCGCTGCCCGGTCATCGTCGTCGTAGGTGTGCCACCACGCCTCGAGGGCGGCGTTGGCGGCGGTCATGACCACCTCGGCGGCGGTGAGGCCGGGCCGGAGGCGGTCGGCGAGGGCGGCCGAGGACAGCCCGATGCGGCGGCGGTGCCGGCGGACGTCGACCCGCCCGAGGACGCCGCCGAGCACCTCGACCTCGCCGGCGCTGGGGTGCAGGTAGAGCGAGGCGATGCGCACCAGGCTGGTCTTGCCCGAGCCGTTGGGGCCGAGTACCACCCACCGCTCGTCGGGGTGCACCACCCAGTCGACGGCGTCGAGCACCACCCGGTCACCCCGGACGAGACGCACGCCAGCGAGACGGAGGGCGGGCGGCGGGCGGTCGGTCACAGGAGCTCACGGGCCAGGACGGCGACGGCGGCGGCGCCCGACAACCCGAGCACCACCGGGCGCAGCGAGCGCCGGCCGACCCGGCGGGCGAGGCCGGCGGACGCCGCCGTCCCGGCGAGGACGCCGGGCGCGAGAGCGGCGGCGGCCACCAGCTCGGCGCGACCGAGCTCGCCGACGACCACCAGCACGAGCAACGACAGCACCGACCCGAGGCGGAAGAACACCGCGAGTGTGCCCCTCATGGCGGGGGCCTCGGCCCGTTGCATGAGCAGCGCCAACGGGGGCCCGCCCACGCCGGCGATGGTGCCCATGACCCCCGACACCGAGCCGGCCCCGGCGTAGCGCCCGGCGGTGGGCGTGACCGACACGCCGGCGGCGGTGACGGCGACGGCGACCAGGATGCAGACGGCCAGGCCGATGGAGAGGCCGCGGGTGGGCAGCACGGCGATGGCCCATCCGGCGACCAGCACCCCGGGGACGTAGCCGACCATCGCCCACCGGACCCGCTCGTCGACGGCGCCCCGACCCTCGCGCCGGGCGACGAGGGAGTTGGACAGCAACGACACCAGCACCACCGGGGCGGGCACGAACACGGGGTCGACGAGCACGAGGAGCGGAGCCGCCACCAGGTTGGCGCCGAAGCCGACCACCCCCTGCAGGCAGGCGCCGACCGCCATCACGAGCGTCCCGAGCGCGACGTCGACCGGGCTCACGAGCGTGCGGGCGTGTCGCCGTCCGTCCCTGCGGCGCGGTCTCCGCCAGCTGCCCCTTCCCCTCCGCCGTGGTCGATCCAGGTGGCGAACATGGAGGCGTAGCGGCCGCCGGCGGCCACCAGCTCGTCGTGGGTGCCGAGCTCGATGATGCCGCCGCCGTCGACCACGGCGATGCGGTCGGCGCGCATGGCGGTGGACAGGCGGTGGGCGATGACCACGGCGGTGCGGCCCTCGAGCAGCACGTCGAGGGCCCGCTCGACGGTGGCCTCGGCGCCGACGTCGAGGTTGGAGGTGGCCTCGTCGAGCACCAGCACCCGGGGCCGGGCGAGGAAGGCCCGACCGAGGGCGAGGAGCTGGCGCTCGCCCGCCGACAGCGACGTGCCCCGCTCGTGGACGGGGGTGTCGAGGCCGTCGGCCTGGTGCTCGAGGAGCTCGTCGAGGCCCACCAGGCGGGCGGCCTCGGCGACCTCGGCGGGGGTGGCGTCGGGACGGGCGAAGCTGAGGTTCTCGCCGATGGTGGCGTTGAACAGGAACGGCTCCTGGGGTACGACGCCGAGCTGGCGCCGCAGCGAGGCGATCGACACGGCGGCGATGTCGTGGCCGTCGACCAGCACCCGTCCGCTCGTGGGGTCGTGGAACCGGCACACCAGCTTGGCGATGGTCGACTTGCCGGCACCGGTGGGCCCGACCAGGGCGAAGGTCTCACCGGCCCGGATGGTGAGATCGACGTGGTCGAGCACGGGCCGGCCGCCGTCGACGTAGGCAAACGAGACGTCCTCGAGGGTGACCTCGCCGTGGATGGCGGGGAGGTCGGGGGCGCCGGCCTGCTCGGTCACCGACGGCACCGTGGCCAGGAGGCCCCGCAGCTTCGAGATCGACGCCTGGCCCTGCTGGTAGGTGGTGTAGAGCTGCACCAACTGCTGGATGGGGGCGAAGAAGCTCGACACGTACAACGTGAAGGCGGTGAGCTCGCCGATGGTCAGGCGGTCGTCGAGCACGAGGGCGCCGCCGATGGCCAGCACCAGGGCCTGGCCCACGATGCCGACCGTCTCGCTGGCCGAACCGTAGACGCCGCTCACCACCTGGGTGCGGACGTTGGCGTCGTGGTAGGAGCCCACCACGTTGCGGTGGTGCACCACGTTGTGGCGCCGCCGGTTGCTGGCGGTGATGACCCGGATGCCGGCGAGGCCCTCGGACAGGTCGGTCAGCACGTCGGCGATGCGGTCGCGCACGGCACCGTAGGCGCGGTCCGACGACGACCGGAACCACAGGGTCAGCACCAGCATGGCCGGGACCACCAGCAGCATGGTGATGGCGGCGAGGAGCGGGTTCAGCACCACCAGCACCACGGCGATGACCACGAGGGTGAGGCCCTGCACGGCCAGGCTCACGAGGCCGTCCTGGAACAGCAGGGAGAGGTTGTCGATGTCGCTCGTCATGCGCGACATGAGCCGGCCCGAGCGCTCACCGGTGAAGAAGTCCATGGAGAGGCGTTGCAGATGGGAGAACACCCGCACCCGCAACGTCTCCATCAGCCGCTCGCCGAGACGGCCGGTGATCCCCACCCGGGCGCCCGAGGTGATCGCCCCGACGACCACGCTGACGACGTAGGCGACCGAGGCCGCCACCAGCACGCCGCGGTCGCCGGCGAGGACGCCGCGGTCGATGCCGATCTGGGTGAGCAGCGGCCCGGCCTGGAGGGCGAGGGTCTCGACCACCACCAGCACCAGGGCGCCGGCGAGGACGACGCGGTGGGGCCGGATGAAGCGGCGGAGGGTGAAGGGCTCGGTGTCGCGGTGCTCGTGGCGGTAGTCGACGACCGGTTCGGGGTGGGCCGGCTCGGTGGTGAGCAGGGCGTCGACGTCGTCACGCAGCTCCTCGGGCACGCCGGCGAAGGGCAGCCCGTGGGCAGTCGTGGTGGCGACGCCGCCGCCGCCGTGGCTGCCGTGGCCGCCGAGTCCGCTCCCGCCCCAGGCCATCAGCCGTCGCCCTCGACGTCGGCCGGCCCGCCCTCGGTGGTGCGGGCCAGGACCTCGACGTAGCGGGGCTCGGTGCGCAGCAGCGCCTCGTGCGTGCCCTGCGCCACGACCCGTCCACCGTCGAGGAGCACCACTCGCTCGGCGAGGGCGATGGTCGACAGGCGGTGGGCGATGACGACGGTGGTGCGCCCCGCCCGTAGCGACCGCAACGCGGCGTGGAGCTGGGCCTCGACGTGGACGTCGATGGCCGAGGTGGCGTCGTCGAGCACGAGCACAGCGGGGTCGGCGACGAGGGCCCGGGCGATGGCGATGCGCTGGCGCTGGCCACCGGAGAGCGTGTAGCCACGCTCGCCGACCACGGTGTCGTAGCCGTCGGGCAGGGCGGCGACGAACCCCGCCGCCTGCGCCGCGACGGCGGCCGCCACCACGACGTCACGGGAGGCGTCGGGTCGGGCGTAGGCGATGTTGTCGTGGATCGAGGCCGAGAACAGGAAGGGCTCGTCGAGCACGGTGGCCACCGACGCCCGCAGCGACGCCAGGGTGAGGTCGCGCACGTCATGGCCGTCGATCAGCACGGCCCCACCATCGACGTCGTAGAAGCGGCTGAGGAGGCGGGTGACGGTCGACTTGCCGCTGCCGGTGGCGCCGACGATCGCCACTGCGTCGCCGGGAGCGACGTGGAGGTCGAACCCCGCCAGCACGACGGGCCGGCGCCCCGCGAGATCGGGGTGGGGGTAGGCGAAGGAGACGTCGCGGAAGCGGAGCTCGCCGCGGGGTGCGACGAGGTCGACGGCGCCGGGCCGGTCGGCGATGGTCACCGGCTCGTCGAGGATCTCGAAGATCCGCCCGGCCGAGGCCCGGGCCCGCTGACCGAGCATCAGGAAGAAGCCCAGCGTGCGGAACGGGACCTGCAGCAGCAGGACGTAGGCGTTGAAGGCGACGAGGGTGCCGACCGTGACTTCCCCGTCGATGGCCAGCAGTCCCCCGTAGAGGAGCACGGCGGCCAGGCCGATGCGAGGGAGGTTCTCCACCACCGGCCCGTAGCGGGCCCGGGTGCGGACCTGCTGCACGGAGGCCCAGCGCAGACGCCGGGCAGCGCGCGCCAGGGCGGCGATCTGGCGCTCCTCGGCGGCGAAGCCCTTGACCACCCGGACGCCGGCGATGTTCTCGTCGACGATGGTGGCGAGGTCGGCCACCCGGCCCTGCACGATCCACGACAGCGGGAAGATCCGCTGGCGCATCCGCACGCCGACGGCGTACACCGCCGGCAGGACGGCCACGGCCACGACGGTGAGGGGCACGTGGATGCTGGCCATGAAGGCCACCGCGATCAGAGAGCTGAGCAGGCTGATGGCCATGATCGGAGCGAAGCCGAGGAAGATCTGGACCGAGCGGATGTCGGCGTTGGCCCGGCTGATGATCTGGCCGGACTGGACCCGGTCGTAGAACGAGAACGGCAGCCGGCTGAGGTGCTCGAACAGCAGGTTGCGGAGATCGGACTCCAGGTCGAAGGCAGCGCGGTGGAGCGAGTACCGATAGGCGTAGGTGAGCAGGCCGCGAGCCACGCCGAGGCCGAGGAGTGCCCACACGAACGGGCCGAGGGTCGCGGTGCGTTCGAGCAGCGCCCGATCGATGGCCGAACGGAGCACGGCCGGGATGGCCACCTGGGCGAGCATCCCCACGGTGGCGGCGCCGAGGCCGACGGCGATGGCGCCCCGGTGGGTGCCGACCAGGGGCCGCAGCCGCCCGAACCAGCCCCGTGACCGGTCGGGGTCGACGGTGGCGGTGGGGCGCGGGAAGCGGGGGACGACACCGACGTGCTCCCACGCCGTGCCCGCCCCGTCGTGCTCGCCGTCCTCGTCCGCGATGGGGGGAGCGGGCGCGCCGGGACCGGGGTCGGCGGTGACGGTCACGGATCACGCCTCATCGGCGGGGGGCGGGCACGGCCGCCAGCGTTCCGGACCGGCGGCCCGGACGGCAAGTCATCCGGTTCCGTCACACGATCGCAACGATCGCGCGCGCGACCAGTAGCATCCGGCGGCCATGCGTCGAACCCGCGCGCTCATGATCGCCGTCGCCCTCGGCGCGGCTGGCGTCACGGGCGTGCCCGGACCGGCAGCGAGCCAGACCCCCGACCTCGAGGCGGCGCGCGAGCGGGCCAACGCCGTGGCCGCCGAGTACGGCGACGCCGAGTCGAGGGTCGGCGAGCTCGAGCAGCAGATCGGCGATCTGCGGGCCCGGTCCGACGAGGCCGCCGCCGCCGTCGACGCCCTCCGCGACGGGGTACGCGAGGTGGCGGTGGCCAGCTACGTCACCGGCAGCCATGACGCCGCCCCCCTGCTCGGAACCGCCGACATCAACGACGGTGTCCGCATGCGCACGCTGTCGCGCTTCATGGCCGGCGGTGACCTCGACGACATCGACCGGTTCCGCGCCGCCCTGGAGGACGCCGATACCGCCGGCGCCGAGCTCGACGATGCCCTCGACGAGCAACGCGACGCGGTCGAGGAGCTCCGTGACCGCCGGGCCGACCTCGACGCCGAGCTCGACCGCCTCGAGGAGGTCGAGGCCCAACGCCAGGCCGAGGAACGCCGACGCCAGGAGGAAGAGGCCCGACGGGAGGCGGCGGCCGCCGCCGCTGCGGCCGAGGCCGCCGCCGCCGAACAGGCAGCACGGAGCCGCACCGCCACCACCGACGCGCCGGCACCGGGCCGTACCACCTCGACGGCCGCCGACGCCACCGACGACGACGACGCTGACGACGACGCTGCTGACGACGACCAGCGACCGGCCCCGACCCTGTCGAGCGGCGGGGGGATCGTGTGCCCCGTAGCCGGCGCCCACACCTTCATCGACTCGTGGGGCGCGCCCCGATCCGGCGGGCGCCGCCACCAGGGCGTCGACATGATTGCCCGCACCGGCGTCCCCACCGTCGCCCCGGTGAGCGGCCGGGTGGAGCATCGCGGGAACAGCACCGGCGGGATGTCGTGGCACCTCTACGGCGACAACGGCGACTACTACTACGGCACGCACCTGTCGGCCTACGAGAACCAGGGCGCCGGCCACGTGGAGGCCGGCACCGTCATCGGCTACGTCGGCGACTCCGGCAACGCCCGCGGCATCCCCCACCTGCACTTCGAGATCCACCCCGGCAACAGCGGCGCCGTCAACCCGTTCCCCGCCGTCTCCGCCGCCTGCTGAGACCGTCTGCTCGCTGGCCCCACCCCATTGTCACTGTCAGCCGGCGATGCCCCACGTCTCGTTGCCGTAGGCGAAGCCGGCGTCACCGTACGCTTCAGGGTTGCGGACCCAGACGTACTGGCGGACGCCATCGAGGTCGCGGAGCTTGCGGTAGATCCGGTTGGTCTCGGGAACGGACTCGAAGTTGGCGACGAACCATCCGGCGGCGGAGGTCGGACCGGTCCAGCGGCTGTCGGAGTCGCAGGCGCCGCCGGTCGTGAACAGGGTGATGCCGTCGGCGTCGCGGCACTGGACGACGGCGACGGTGCCGGCGATCTGTTCGGTGTAGACGATGCCGAGCGTCGCCACGCGGTCGTATCCGGCGACGCTGTCGGTGAGGGTCAGGACCCACACGTCACCCTGGTTGGCGGCCCGGTGCAGGTAGAGCGTGGCCACGTTGGCGGCCCGGGTGTAGTAGGTGACGGTCACGGCCTGCCCGTAGCCGACGACGGCCCCGGGGGCAACGCTTTGGGCGGTGGTGGTGCCCACGGGCTGGCCGTAGGGGGCGGGCCCCCCGTCGGCAGGAGCGCAGGCGAGGCCCTTGGCGGCGAGCGCACCGCAGGCGGCGTTGAAGTCCTGGCCGACCACACCGGGCGCGTCGGTGCTGTCGTAGTAGGCGACGGTGACCGTCGTTCCCCGCTCGACGGTCTCGCCGGCGGCGGGGGAGAGGCTGGTGACGCCTCGGCGAACGACCCGGCGGCGGTGCCGGTGGGGGCGGCGCCGTCGTCGAC
>JBBJOU010000098.1:0-7467 GCA_037724305.1 Acidimicrobiales bacterium | reverse complement strand
GACAGCACAACGTCGACGACGTCACGGTGGTCCCCGCCACCAGCCACGGACGCGGGTCGCGGTCCTGAAGCGTTCCGGCGTGGACGAGGTACTCGGCGGCGCGGGCCTCGATGCGGTCGGCGAGGACGCGCAGGTCGCGTTCCCCGTCGGCGCTGACGCCGCCGACCGTGACCTCGCCCAGCTCCCACAGGTCACCGATCAACGACGGACCGTGGGCGTCGTCGAGACCGAGCATCGCCTGGCGCGCCGGGGACAGGTCCTCCGCGGCCAGCCCGGGCACGACGATGAACGCCTGCGAGAGGTGCATGGCGACCTCGGCGATCGTCCAGCAGCCCAGCGCCGGCGCGTCGGGCGTGCGCACCGAGCGCAGCAGGGCGGTCACCCGGGCCACCTCGGCCCGCAACGCATCAGTCGTCGTCATCGTCAGGGGGGAGGAACTGGAAGCGCAGGTCGCCGAGCTTGACCAGCCGGGAGGCGATCCAGCCACCCATGAAGCCGAAGTGCTTGTCGAGCACCGAGCCGTCCTTGAGGGTGTCCTCGTCGAGCTCGTAGCTGCCCTCGTAGGACACCTCGATGGCGTACTCGGCGTCGTCGAGGTCGGGGCCGTAGATGGTCTCGATGGTCGGTCCCGAGCGTTCCAGGGTCTCGACGCCGATCGGCGGACTGGTGTCGGGCAGGGCGGCGAGCACGATCGCCGGGTCGGGGATGGCGCCCAGGCGCTGGATGCGCAGGACGATCTCGATCTCGATGCGGGGGCCCTCCTGGAACGGCTCACCGATGTACCAGCTGCGGTAGGCGGTCTGCGCCCATGTCGGCCAGTCGAGGGTGATGTCGGCCCGGACCCGAGGGGGCGAGCCCTCACCGGGCAGCCCGTAGCTCGTCTCCCACGTCAGATCGCCGAGGAGCACGTCAGCCTGGAAGCGCTCCTCGAAGGCGAGCCGGTCGAGCAGGGCGTTCTCGAAGGTGTCGCGCAGCGCGCCGATGGCGTCGGTGAAGACGTGGTCGAGCATGGCGGGCGGAGGCTACCGGTCCGGTCGGCGGCCGGCCGGTCGACCGGGTCCCGGGGAGGTCGGGGAACGGTTTCGGCCGCCGGCCCGTTCCCGACGGCGTGCCGGGGGCCCCGACCATCGAGGTCGTAGCATCGGGCGCCGACCTTATGACCACCACCGCGCCTTCCGCCGCCACCACCGGCCTTGCCGGCGCCGAGCTCCCGGCGGGGGCGCGCCTGGGTCGGGACCGCTATTGCATCGAACGGTTGCTGGGTCGGGGCGGCTTCGGCATCACCTACCGCGCCGAGGACCGCCGCCTCCGACGGTGGGTGGCGGTCAAGGAGCTGGCGCCTCCCGGGGTGGTGCGCCAGCCCGGCCCCGGGCCGGGGGAGCGCCGCATCGTGGCCCCGGCCCACCTGGCCGGCGAGTTCGCCGGGGCCCGCGAGCGGTTCCTGCGTGAGGCCCACGCCCTGGCGCGCTTCGACCACCCCGGCATCATGCGCGTCTACGAGGTGTTCGAGGAGGGCGGCACCGCCTACCTGGTGTGCGAGTACCTGCACGGTCCGTCGCTCGCCGCCCACCTCGTCGACCGGGGTCGGGCCTTGGCCGAGCGCGAGGCGCTCGACTTGGCCGGCGGGGTCGGCGTGGCCCTCGTGCAGGTCCACGCCGCCGGACTGCTGCACCGCGACGTGAGCCCCTCGAACATCGTCCTCGTCGCCCACGGCGAGGGGGTGCGCCCGGTGCTCATCGACTTCGGCCTGGCCCGAACCTTCGCCGGCGTCGGCACCGAGGCGTTGACCCGCATGGTCACGCCCGGCTTCGCCCCCATCGAGCAGTACGGCGGCGCCGAGCGCATCGGGCCGCCGGCCGACGTGTACGGACTGGCGGCCACCCTGTACCACGGCCTCGCCGGCAAGCTCCCACCGGCGGCGATCGACCGCCAGAACGGGGTGACCCTCGAACCGCTGCGCCGGGTGCGGCCCGATGTCACCCGGCTGGTGGCCGACGCCGTCCACGACGGCCTCGAGCTCGACGCCCGGCACCGGCCGGCCAGCGTGGCTGCCTTCCTCGCCCGCCTCGGCCTGGCCGACGTCGTGCCCGGCCCCCTCCGCCCGACCGCCGCCCCCACGCCGACCCGGCTGGCGCCGGCCCCCGGCCCCGTGCCCGCCCCGGTCCCCGTGGTGGCGGTCGACGTGCCTCCGGCGGCGGCGCCGTCGGGACCGTCGCCTCGACCGGTGTCGCCCCCGCCGCCGCCCCGATCGGTGTCGCCTCGACCGGGGGCGCCGAGCCCGATGCGCTGGCCCGATCCGGTGGCCCCGGTCGTCGTGGCCCCCATGCCACCGCCACCGGCGCGGCCCCACCCGGCCGTCGTGCCCTCGTGGCCGTCGCCGTCGCCGTCGCCGTGGCCGTGGCCCGGGCCCGCCGCCGGCGCGCCCGCGGCGCCGGGCGGCTGGCAACCCCTCGGCGGGGACCTCGTGGTGGCGGCACCGGTGGCCGTCGCCGCCGGCCGGCGGTGGGCGGTGTGGCCGCTCGCCATCCTGGCCATCGCCCTCGGCGCGGCGGCGCCGCTGGCCGGTCTCCCCCTGCTCGTCGTGGTCCTCCTGCCGGTGCTGGCCACCGTGGGCGACCTCCGCCGCCGCCGCCGCCACCGACTTCTCGGGGCCATGTCGGCGCCGTTCCGTGTCCTGCGCAACGCCGCCGTCGCCGCGGTGGCGTGCTTCCCCGCGCTGCTCGTCACCGGTGGCGCGATCGCCGTCGCCCTCGCCCTCCGGGCCGCGAGCGACGGCCTGGCGGCGGCGGAGATCGTGCTCCGCGCCGGGGGCGGGGGCGGCGCCCTCGTGGCCTGGTCGATCATGACCGGTGACCGCACCCGCTTCGCCGCCGCCGAGGCGGTCGACGCCCTGGCTGAGCGCCTGCTCGACGCCGACGGCCGCCCCACCGGCGCCGCCGTCGGCCTCGCCGTCACGGCGGCGCTCGCCGCGCTCGCCGCCGTCGGCCTCAGCCCCGACCTCTGGCCGCTGCGCTAGGTCGGCGGACCCCGTCGAACGCCGGCGGATCAGGTCCCCCGCGTCGGGCGCGACGGTGCTCCCGGCCGGGGATCGTCCCCGAGGACTCGGTCGAGGAGGGCGTGGAGCTCGATGAGGCCGTCGTCGCCGATGGCGCCGGCGTAGGCCCGCTCGATGATGCGAATGGTGCGACGGATGTCGGCGAGCAGCGTGTCCCCGGTGGGGGTGAAGGTCACCACCTGGGCACGACCGTCGTCGCGGTCGGGCGCACGGGCGACGTAGCCGAGGCGGACGAGCTCCTGGACGAGCTTGCTCACCGCCTGCTTGGTGATCCCGGCCCGCTCGGCGACGTCGCTCACCCGGCTCCCCGACTGCTCGAGGTGGGGCAGCAGTGCGATGAGCGATGGGGTGAGCGAGGTGTGGCCGCGGCGCCGTAGCTCGCCGAGGGCGCGCCGCTGGAAGTCCTGGTGGACCAGGAGGACCCGCCGGCCGGTGTGGTCCCACCGTGCCCGGTCGCGCCCGCCCGCCATCCGCGAAACGTAGCAGCTAGACAATCTCGTTGACGAATACCGTCAACGGGGTTTACGATTACGCCATGATCCGTGTCCAGCGCTCCCACGACCTCGTCCAGTTCGACACGCCCGTTGGCAACAGGACCGCGCCGCTCGCATCGCCGGCCACCGGGGCCGCCGACGTGCTCGCCATCCGCCAGCACCAGGCGCCGGGCGGGAGCACGCCGCTGCACCGCAAGTCCACCGAGGCGCTGATCGTCGTGCTCGACGGCGCGATCGCCGTCGGTACCCCCGACGAGTCGACCGACCTCGCCCCCGGCGACAGCGCGATCGTCGCCGCCGGGGACCTGCACCAGATCCGAACGACGGGGTCGACCCCCGCCGACTGGATCGTGGTCACGCCGGGCGGGGTGCGCTTCTCGGGCGAGGACGGCACGCCGATCGAACCGGCCTGGGCGACCTGACGGCGCGCCGGAGGCCGCGGCCCCCGGCCTCCGGGCCGCCGCCCAGGCTGCCAGGATGGACCCGTGCTCGATCACCTCGCCATCCAGTGCGCCGACGTCGCGGCGAGCGCCGCCTTCTACGACGCCGTCCTCGCACCCCTCGGCGGCGAACGGCTGATGGCCTTCGGCGACGTCATCGGCTTCGGGGTCGCCCCCATGCCCGACTTCTGGCTCGGCCCGCGCGCCACCGGCGACGGGTTCCGTGAGTCGCACATCGCCTTCACCGCCCCCGACCGGGCCGCGGTGCGGGCGTTCTCCGACGTGGCCCGCGGGATCGGTGCCATCGTCCTCCACGAACCGCGGCTCTGGCCCGAGTACCACCCCGCCTACTACGGCGCCTTCGTCCGCGACCCCGACGGCAACAACGTCGAAGCCGTCTGCCACCTCCCCGAGTAGCGAGCAAGACGGCCGCGGCGCCGGCAACGGCCGCCGTCGTGCGTACCGGCGGGTGGTGGGCGCCGCTCGGTTCAGGGACCGGGATCGGGGTCGGCGGTGACGTAGATCAGGGGCACCGACAGCACGGTCACCAGGTACTTCACCACGAGGTTGACGGCGAAGATGTCCGCCACGTCACCCCACGACAAGGTCAGCGGATCGTCGGCGAGAAAGGGCAACGCCCCGAACGCGCCCACGACGAAGATGAGGTTGTCCACCGGCACGCTGACGCTGTTCGACACGAGCACCCGGGCCCACTGGCGCCGCCGGGTCACCCGGGTGACGAACCAGTGGTACACCTCGGTGTCGAGCAGCCCGCTCACCACCTCGGCCACGATCGAGGCCACCACGATGCGCCACAGCGGTCCGAGGACCTGCTCGAACTCGGCGCCGAGCCCACCCTCGACGCCGTCGACGCCGATGACGGCCCGGAAGTAGAGGGCCATGGCCACGTTGACGGCGGCGGCGGTGACCACCAGCGTGCGGGCCGCCCGCTTGCCCAGCACCTTGTGCACGACATCGCGCAGCGTGAAGGTGATCGGGTAGATGAACGTCCCCATGTCGACGGCTCGGCCGAACACCACGCCGACCTTGACGCTGGCGACGTCGGCCACCACCTGCGCCCCCACGTAGGCCCCCACGGCGACGATGCCCACCGTCGACACCACGGCGGCGAGCGGGGGCCGGCTCTCGGGCGCGTCGGTGAAGGGCGCGTCCATGGTGCCCACTCCAGCGGGCGGCCGGCGGCGGCGCAAGCGCATCCGGGGCCCGTGGTGCGTACCGATGGGCAACGAACCACCCGCAGGGGTGGCGGACTGCACCCCGGTCGACAGGCGCCGACCCTCGGGAGGGGCTCAGCCGTCGCCGCCGAGTTGCCAGGCGAGGAAGGCGAGGACGTCGGCGGCCTCGTCGGCCTGCTTGGCGACGGGCTTGCCGGCACCGTGGCCGGCCTTGGCCTCGATGCGCACGAGGATTGGGTGTTCGTCGCCGCACGAGGTGGCCGATTGCAGGAGGGCGCCGAACTTGCGGGCGTGGCACGGGTCGACCCGGCTGTCCTCGGTGGCGGTGAGGAGCAGCGTCGCCGGGTAGCACGCGCCGTCGACGACTCGGTGGTAGGGCGAGTAGGCGTGCAACCAGGCGAACTCCTCGGCCACTTCGGGGTCGCCGTACTCCGAGACCCACAGGCGGGCGATGAGGAACCGCGGGAAGCGGACCATGTCGAGCAGCGGCACGGCGCACACCACGGCGCGGCACAGGTCGGGGCGCTGGGTGATCGCCGCCCCCATGAGCAGCCCCCCGTTGGAGCCGCCCCGGATGGCCAGTCGGTCGCGCCGGGCCCAGCCGGCCTCGACGAGGTGGTCGGCCGCCGCGTGGAAGTCGTCGAACACCTGCTGCTTGGCGGCACCCATGCCGGCCTTGTGCCAGGCCTCGCCGAACTCGGCGCCACCACGGATGCAGGCCACCGCCCACACCCCGCCGGCCTCGACGTGGGCCACGGCCAGCGCGCTGTACGCCGGGCTCATGGTGACCGCGAACCCGCCGTAGCCGTTGAGCACCACCGGCGCTTCGGCGTCGGGGGCGCCATCCCGGCCCGTCACCAGGAACAGCGGGATCTCGGTGCCGTCGGTCGAGGGGTACGACGTCTGGCGGACCTCGAGCGCGTCGGGGTCGGGCGCGCCGGGGAGGTCGGAGCAGGCTTGGGTCCCGGCCACCAGGTCCCAGGCCAGCAACCGGGTGGGCTGGCCGAAGGAGGTGAAGCCGATCACCGCCGCCTCCAGGCCCTGGTCGGCGCCCACGCCGGCCACCGAGCCGATGGCGGGCAACTCGATCGGCCGGTGCCCGCCGCCATGGTGGTCGTAGCGGTCGAGGTGACCCACCGCCCGCACCGTCGACGCGACCAGCAGCGAGGTGCGGGTGACGGCGACGCCTTCCAGGTCGCCCTCGCCCTCGGCCACGAGCGTGGTCCACCGGGCGGGGGCGGGGTCGTCGAGCGGGGCGGCGACCACCCGGCCGCGACCGGCGTCGAGGGTGGTGGTGCCGACCAGGCGGTCACCGACGATCTCCAGCCGGGTGACGGCCTCGACGTCTTCGATGACCGTGGTGCGCGCGAGGGTGGCGGCGTCGAGGAGGTACACGTCGTTTCTGGTCCAGCCCCGCCCGACGTGCACGACGTACCACCGCCCGTCGCGCGACCGGCTGACCTCGGGCCACGCCTCGGGCTCGGGGAGCTGGTCGGGGCCGAACAGCACGGCGTCGTCGGCCACCTCGGCGCCGAGAGAGTGGTGGCGGAGGTGGCGGTGGTACTCGTCGCCGGGCGGGTAGACGCTGTAGGCGAAGCCGCCGCCGTCGGGGTCCCACGCCACCGACGCCGCCCTGGTGTCGGCGATCTCGTCGGCCAGGACCGTGCCGTCGGCCACCCGCACGACTCGCAGCGTCGAGCGCTCGTCGCCGCCGGTGGACGTGCCGTAGGCGACGAGGGTGCCGTCGCGAGACGGGTGGTACCAGTCGACAGCGGCGGTCGGGTCCCCCCCGGCGGCGGGGTCGACCAGGACGCGACCGATCCCCTCCGGTGCGTCGAGCGACCGCACCACGAGCACGTGCTGGTCGCGCCCGTCCCACCGGTCGAGCGAGAAGACCACGCCCGGCCGGACCGACGGCGCCGCCGCCGTCCCGGCCCCGAACAACTCCCCGAGCCGCCCCCGCAACCCCTCCCGCCCCGGAACCGCGTCGAGGACGACCCGCGTCCGCTGGTTCTGCTCGTCGGACCACGCCACCGTCTCGGCGCTCCCCCCGTCCTCCAACCACCGGTACGGATCCCCCACAGAGACCCCGTGAAGAACGTCGACCACATCCCCCGGTGCAGCATCAGGTGCCGGCGGGACAACAGGAGGCTTCACCCGAGCGAGCCGCAGGCGACAGGACCCGCCGGCCCCCGGGGGTCTCCCCGCCGCTCCGAGCTTGCGAGGAGCGGTAGGTGGCCACCGCAAGGTGACAGGACCCGCCGGCACCCCCGGGGGTCTCC
>JBBJOU010000097.1:0-7481 GCA_037724305.1 Acidimicrobiales bacterium | reverse complement strand
GCGCCGGGGGGCGCCGCCCCCGGCGGCGGCGCCACGGCGGGGGCGGCGGGGCCGGCGGTCACGGGCGCCGCCGGCGGTGGGACGGGTACGGGCGCACCCGCCGTCATCGGCCCGACGGCCGGGTCGGCGCTGGGGGCGCCGGTGGCGATGCCGGCCGCCTGGGCGACGTCGCGCTCGCTGGCGCTGCCCCCTTCGCCAGCCGCCGCCAGCGACCCCACCATCGCCACGGCCAGGGCCGCGCCCAACACCGCGGTCGGCCGGCTGGACAGCGTCCGACCCGACCGCACCAGACGGGCGGCCGGCGACGTTGGCGGCGCCCCATCGGCCGTGCGGACTGCGAACACCCGAACCGTGGCGGCGCCGGCAGCCCGGCCCCAGGCCGACGCCCGGTCGGTCGCCGCTGCCCGAACCGCCGTTGCCCGTGACGGGCGCTGCGCTCGGAGCGGTCGGTCCCGTCGCCTGTCCTGGCCCGTTGCGGGCACCTTCCGCCGCCCTGCGGTCCGCCGGGCCGCTCGCGCCCATGCCCCCTCGCTCATGTCCCCCACACCCCTCAACTACCAGTCGTCCGATACTTCGAACGCGCCGACGACGCGGTGCGTCGCCGACCTCCCCGTCCGTGTCGCTAGGTGTTCGGCGCCTCTAGCGCAGGTTCCTGCCCCACCAGCCACGATAGTGGCGTCGGCTGTGCCCGCCGCTACTTGGTCTCGTCGTCGTCGTCGTCGAACGCACCGTAGCGCTCGGCGATGTCGGCGAACTCGTCGGCCGGCTCGTCGGCGGGCTCGTCGTCGCGTACGGGGGGGTCGGGAGCGAGGAACGCGCCGGGACCCTGCTGCTTGAGCTTGCGGGCTTCTTCGAAGCGGCGGTGTCGACCCTTTTTCACGGGCCAGCTCCCGGGGTTTGAGCGAGGACAATGGGCGTGCGCACCATAGCGGAGACAGCCCCGATCCCCTGACTCCGGTCGCGCCCCGCGGGGGGACCGTGGTCCACGGGCGCTGGCTGCTCCGGACGGTCGCGTAGGGTCCGGCGCCGTGGCCGATGTCGACCCCCTCCGTCGCCCCGAGGCCCCGACCCCACCGTGGTGGCGCGATGCCGTCGTCTACCAGATCTACCCGCGCAGCTTCGCCGACGGCAACGGCGACGGCGTGGGCGACCTGATCGGTCTGCGCGACCGCCTCGACCACCTGGTGTGGCTCGGTGTGGACGCCGTCTGGTTGTCGCCCATCTACCGCTCCCCCATGGCCGACTTCGGCTACGACGTCGCCGACCACTGCGACGTCGATCCGGTGTTCGGGTCGCTCGCCGACGCCGAGGCGCTGGTGGCCGAGGCGCACGAGCGCGGCCTCAAGGTGCTGCTCGACTGGGTGCCGAACCACACCTCCGATCAGCACGAGTGGTTCCGGGCCAGCCGCTCGTCGCGCGACGACCCTCGGCGGGGTTGGTACGTGTGGCGCGACACCGACCCCGACGGCCCCCCGCCCAACAACTGGCGGGCCGCCTTCGGCGACTACCCCACCTGGACCCACGACCCCGCCACCGGCCAGTCCTACCTCCATCTCTTCCTCCCCGACCAGCCCGACGTGGACTGGTCGAACCCGGAGGTCGAGGCGGCCATGCACGACGTCCTGCGCTTCTGGCTCGACCGGGGGATCGACGGGTTCCGCGCCGACGTGATCCACGCCATCGGCAAGGACCCCGCCCTTCCCGACGACCCGCCGCAGTGGGCCGGCATCCCGCACTCGTCGGTGACCGAGCACACCTCCACCCACACGCTGTTGCGCCGCATCCGGGCCGTGCTCGACACCTACGACGGTGACCGCATGATGGTCGGCGAGGTCTACCTGCTGGGCGACGACATCTCCGCCCGCACGGCCACCTACGTCGGGCCCGACCAGCTCCACCTCGCCTTCGACTTCGCCCCGTTGTTCACCGAGTGGGCCCGCCCCGACGAGTGGCGGGCGCGGATCGACGACATCGAGGGCGCCTACACCGACCCCCGGTGGCCCACGTGGGTGCTGTCCAACCACGACAACCGCCGCCACCGCACCCGGTTCGGCTCCGAGGCCGCCGCCCGTGCCGCCGCCTTCGTGCTGCTCGGCCTGCGGGGCACGCCGTTCCTCTACGCCGGCGAGGAGCTCGCCCTCGAGGACGCCGTGATCCCCCCGGAAGCGGTCGTCGACCCCGGTGGCCGCGACGGGTGCCGGGCCCCGATCCCGTGGACCCCGGCCGCCGGCCACGGCTGGGACGGCGGGGCGTGGTTGCCGTTCCCGCCCGACGCCGCCGAGCGTTCGGTCGAGGCCCAGCGCGACGACCCCGGGTCGTGCCTGCACCTCTACCGCCGCCTCCTCGCCGCCCGCCGGAGCTCCGCCGCCCTGCGCCGGGGCGACTTCCGCTGGCTCGACGCCGAGCCCGGCGCGGGCGTCCTCGCCTGGGCGCGCACCGACGGCGCCGACGAGCGCCTGGTGCTGATCGACGTCGGCGGCGCCGGCGGCCCCGTGCCGGCCGAGGCGACCGGCGACTGGGTGGTCGAGGTGGCCAGCGACGGTGCCGGCGAGGGCGACCCGCTCCCCGCCGGTGACCTCCCCCCGCACCGCGCCGTGGTCCTGCGGCGGCGCTGACCGCGAGTCCGGTGCGGTGCCGGGTTCGTTGGGGGACGGTCGGGTCCCGTGGCGCCCACCGGGGTGCACGCGACCACCCGTCCGGGTGGCGGGCTGCACCCGGGTCGTCGCATGGCCATCGTCGCCGGTTCACCGGTCGAGGGAACCAGCCGGCGCCACCCACTCGGTGGGCTGGCCGGTGACCTCGGCCACGAGGTCGATGTCGGCGTCGTAGTGGAGCACGACCAGGCCGGCGATCTCGGCGGCGGCAGCGAGCACGAGGTCGGCGATCGACGGGGCCCGATGGTGCCCGAGCGGCGCGAGCAACGCCAGGACGGCCTCGGCTCGGGCGAATGTGCCCTCGGTGATCGGCACCGACGGATAAGCGGCCAGATCGACGGCCCGCTCGGCCACGGCCCGGGCGGGGGTCGCGATGAGCAGTTCCAGCCGGGTGGGGGCACACAGGACGAGGTCGCCCGTCGAGAGCAGGGCGTCGAGGCGAGCCCGCACCGGTGCCTGACCGGCACGCGCCATGCAACTCGTGTCAGCGAGGTAGGCGACCACGGGCGGCCCGATCGGCCGCATCCCAATCGAACTCGTCGCCGTGGTCGGCGATGAAGTCGAGCAGACGGCGCTGGTGGGCGCGGTCGACCACCGACGACAGCGCGGCGTCGACGGTGTCGGTGAGCGTCTCCGTGCCGAGAAGATCGCGCGCTGCGGCCACCTTCTCGAAGTCGATCACCAACGACGTCTTACGCCTCTCCACGGGCGGGGACGATAGCGGATCGACCCACCGAACGCTATCGGCGTGCCGGCCGCGAGCAGGGCTCAGGTCCGTCGACGCGCTGGTCGAGGACCGGAGCCCTGCCCCGGCCCTGGCTCAGCCCCCGCCGTGTCCGCCGCCGCCGCCGTGGCGCGGCGCGTCGTGGGGCGGGCAGTAGGGGATGCTCATGTGCGCCTGGTGGTTGCGGTGGGGCACGGTGGCGTGCGCCTTGGCGGTGGGGCCGGCGTCGTGCGCACACCCGGTGTGGGTGGCGGTCGCACCTGATGCCGACACGACCACGAGTCCTGCTCCCAGTACAAAAACAGCAGCAATCTTCCGCATGTTGAAACGCTCCCCGTCTCTCGAGCCGGCCAGGAAGCGACCGGGCACCACTTCGGTGTAACCGATCGTCGGACGCCGCAAACCATCGCGAATCGGTCGCCAAGCGCAACTCGTGCCCGTCGGTAGGTGCTGACAAGCCCGTTGCGTCCGGCGAGCAACCGATGGGCGATCGGCTACGCCGGCTCGCCACTGCGGCGTTCGAGGACGAGGCCGCCCTTGCCGTCGAAGGCGAGGGCGGCTTCGCCGGACACGAGCTGGCGGATGCGCTGACCGATGACATCGGCCCGCCAGCCGTGGGCGAGGCGGGCGTCGGCATCGCTGCGGATCAGCGCCTCGAGGTCGACCCGGGTGGCGAGGAGCTGGGTGTCGATGCCGAGCTGCTTGCCCAACTGGCTCACCCAGGCGGACACCAGGGTGACGGCGGGGCGGAGGTCGCGCTCGACCTCGCTGGAGGACGGCAGGCGCAGGTCGTCGCGGGTGAGCTCGAGGCCGGCCCGGATGGCGGCCAGCAGCTGGGCCGAGGCACCGTCGCGGAGGTGGCGGCCGTCGAGGCCGCGGACCCGGCGGAGCGCCTCGGCATCGGTGGGCGGCTTCTGGGCGATGCCGACGAGGGCGAGGTCGGGCAGCACGAAGCGCACCGGCTGGTCGACCTCGGCGGCCCGCTGCTCGCGCCACGCACACACGGCCTGGGCAACCCCTACCGCCGGCCCCCGCAGTGATCGGGCCTCCTTGACCTTCCACCACGCCTCCCGTGGGTCGCGGGCCACGACGCTGCGGCGCCGGAGCTCGGCACACTCGTCGAGCACCCAGTCCAGGCGGCCCTGGGCGACGAGGCGGGCGCGCAGGCGGTGGGCGAGCGGCAGGAGGTGGGCGACGTCGCCGGCGGCGTAGACCTTGGCGTCGTCGCCCAGGGGGCGGCGGAGCCAGTCGGTCAGGCGGTCGCCCTTCGGCAACGCCGAGCCCAGCTCGCCGGCCACCAGCGACGTCAGCGACGGCGTGCCGTAGCCGCAGAAGCCGGCGGCCAGTTGGGTGTCGAACAGGTCCGCGGGGACGGTGCCGCATGCCCGCAGCAGCACTTCCAGGTCCTGGGTGCCGGCGTGCATCACGACGGTGGTGGCGGGACCGAGGAGCCGGGCGAGGGGGGCGATGTCGACGGCGAGGGCGTCGATCAGGGCGATGCCGGACGACCATCCCAGCTGCACCACCGAGACCTCGGCGTAGAAGGTCTTCTCGCGGTGGAACTCGGTGTCGAGGGCGATCTCGGGCTCGCCCGCGAGCTCGTCGACCAACGCCTCGAGTGTCGCGGCGTCGTCGATCCAGCGGTAGGCCGCCGGGTCGAGCGACGGCGGCTCGGTCGGATCGGGAGCCGTGCGGTTCACCCGACGGGCCCGGGGCCCGAGTCGACGACGTTGCCGGCCTCGGCCCAGGCGAGGCTGCCGCCGGCGACGTTGACGGCGTCGAGCCCGTGGCCGCGCAGGAAGGCGACGGCCTTGGCGCTGCGTCCGCCGGAGCGGCACACGACGTAGACGGTCCGGTCGGTCGGGACCTCGTCGATCCGGTCGGGGACCTCGTTGAGTGGGATCAGGGCGGCCCCGGGCACCCGGAACTCCTCCCATTCGTCGGTCTCGCGCACGTCGATGACGGGGGCGCCGGCGTCGCGCCGTCGCGCCAGCTCGGCGACGTCGATCTCGGGGACGGTCGGGTCGGCCACGCAGGCCACGCTACCCCGCACCGGAGGGGAGGTCCCCGGGAAGGTCGGCGTCGGCCAGCGGATCGGCCTCGGCGTAGGCATGGACGGTGAGGGCGGCCTCGGCGGCGCGAGCGACCGAGCGTTCACCGGCGGCGAAGGCGGCGACCAGCGCCGGTGCCGCCGCCGGCCGCCACAGGGCGTGGAGCCACTGCCGTCGGCCGGCCACCACCGGCACCACCACGCCGGCGTCCGGCGCGGCAACGCCGGCGCCGGCGAGCAGGCGGGCCAGCGCGCCGACCGACGGCGCCACCAGGTCACAGGCCGTCACCACCACGCCATCGGCGGCGCGGTGGCGGGCCAGCGCGGTGAGCACCCCGCCCAGGGGCCCCTCGCCGGGGTGGTCGTCGGCGACGGCCACCAGCCCGCGCCGGCCCAGGGCGGCGAGATCGCCGCCCACGCAGGTCACCGGCGCCAGTCCGGCCGCGCTGAGGGTGGCGGCCACCCGCACCGCCAGCGTCTCGCCCCCGACCTCGATGAGGGCCTTGTCCCGCCCCATGCGCCGGCTGGCGCCCCCGGTCAGGACCACGCCCGCCACCGCCGCCGTCACGTCCCGGTGGGTCACCCGGGGGGCGCCCCCGCCCGGATGGCGGCGAGGTCGGCGAGGTCGGCGGTGTCGAAGCGGTCGGGGGGGCGGACCCCGAGGAGTGAGCCGATGAGGTTCGACTCGACGGCGAAGTGCATCACCGAGGACGGGTTGCCAGAGTGGCCGGGCCGGTCGCCGGGCGCTCGCCCCGTGACCAGCCAGAGGTCGACCAGGCCGAGCAGGTGCCCGACCTCGTGGGTGAGCACCGCCCGCTCCACCGACGCGGGGTCGAAGCCGCCGGCGGCGCGCACCTGGTCGACGAAGACGGCGAGGACGTCACCGCGCACCGCGACGCCGAGCACGCCGCCGTTGCCCTCGTAGGTGCCCCGGACGAAGAGGAGCCGCAGCACGGCGGCACCGTCGGTGCCCTGCGCCGTGGTGGCACCGGCGTCGGCGACGGCGCGCAGGTCGGCCGCGGTCCACGACCGTGCGCCGCCCGGAACTGCGCCGCCCCCTGTCACGACGACGGGCTTGGCTGCCACCTGACCGAGGACCCCCACGACGTGGTCGAGACTGGCCCGACCCGGCTCGGCGCCGGCCTGGACGAGGACCTCGAGGACCACCTGGCTCGAGACGTCGGGGCGCAGGACGGCGCCGGCGAATCGGCCGGCCGGCACCGCGGCACTCGGGAAGGCGGGCGGCGCCGGCGGCGGTGGGGGCGGGGGCGCCACGGTCGTCGGCGGGGCCGTCGTCGGGACCGGCACCGGCGGGGCGGGTGGCGCCGAGGGGGGCGGTACCGTCACCGGCGCGGCCGGGGCGACGGGTGGCGCGGTGGTCGGTGCCGGCGCGGTGACCGACGTCGGGGGGACCGGCGTCGCCTCGACGTTGTCGTCGTCGCCCGACGAGCACGCGGCGAGGAGAACGACGGCGAGTACCGCCGCTCCCCCTCGCCCGCGAGGTGCCTGAGGCCGGTCGGGCACGGCTGGCGTCAGCTCTCGTCGGTGAGACCGGGAGGCCAGGACGGGTCGAGCTGGCGAAGGAACATGAGGCACCGCTCGGCCTCGTCGTCCTCGCCGATGGCGCTCGCCTTGCGGGCGAGGCCGTCGACGGCGCGCAGGAACCCCTGGTTCTCGGCGTGCTCCCAGCGGACGTAGCCGCTCCCCCGCCACCCGTTGGCCCGCAGCCGATCGAGGCCGCGGTGGTAGCCCACCCGGTAGTAGGCGTAGCCCTCGAGGTCGTCGCGCGAGAGGTCGCCCAGGGTGGCCCAGCCGGCGAGGAACCGTGGGTGGCGGGCCACCACCGCGACGACGGCGTCACGCCGGTCGCGGTCACCGGCCAGCGCCGCCGCCAGGCCCTGGGTGGCGTCGGCCGGTTCGGGATCGAGCACGGTCTCGGGAGGACCCGACGGGGTCAGGTGCACGGGGTCGGCCATCACTGCTCGGGGGCTGCGCCCCCGCCCCCCATCGTCGTGCGGCTCGCTGGCGCTCGCGCGCCCGACCTGTCCTCGCT
>JBBJOU010000096.1:0-7489 GCA_037724305.1 Acidimicrobiales bacterium | reverse complement strand
AGGGCATGCCGGGCGCGCGAGCGCCAGCGAGCCGCACGGCCGATGGGGCGCGGGGCGCAGCCCCCGAGCAGTGACGACCGTCGCCGCCGTGCTCGCTGTCGGTGTCCTGGGCGTCGGCGCGGGGTGGACGTCGGGTCCGGTGGCCGACCGCCTCGCCCGGAGCCGCTATGCCGAGGGCGCGCCGGACCATGACCCCGAGGACACTGCCCTCGCCCCGCTCCGGGGGCCCACCTCGCGGCGCGCCCGGGTGGGTGTGGCGGTGGCGTGCGGCCTGGCCGGCGCCGGGCTCGCCGCCACCATCGGCTGGGGGGTGGTGCTGCTCCCGTTCGTGGCGGTGGCGTGGGTGGGGCTCACCGCGTCGATCGTCGACCTGCAGTACCTCCGCCTGCCGAACGTCCTCACCTACGGTGGCGCCGCCGCGGCGCTCGCCCTGTGCGCAGGCGGCGCCTACTGGTACGACGACCTGAGCTCGTTCCGCGGTGCGGTGACCGGATCGCTGCTCTACGCCGGGATGCTGCTGGGCCTGCTGGTCCTGTTCCGGGTGGTGGCCGGCCTGGACGGCCTCGGGCTCGGCGACGTCAAGCTCGCTCTCGCCCTCGGCGCCCCGCTCGGTTGGTACACGTGGACGCCGGAGTTCCCGGTGCTGGGTGCGCTGCAGGTCGTCGCTTACGCCGCCATGTTCGGTTCCATCACCAGCGTCCTGGCGGCCGCCGTCCTGACCCGCTTCGAGCGAGGCCGGGCGTTCCCCTTCGGTCCGTTCCTCGTCGCCGGTTGGCTGTTCGCCGCCCTGCTGGTCGACACGCTCGCGGTGTGAGCGCCAGCGAGGACCGGCCGGGCGCGCGAGCGCCAGCGAGCCGGACGGCTCGGGGTCTGGGGGCGTAGCCCCCTGAGGAGAACGGTGTGAGCGCCAGCGAGGACCGGCCGGGCGCGCGAGCGCCAGCGAGCGAGCCGGTACCGGGGATCAGGACCGGGGGCGCTGCGCACCCACGGGTACCATCGCCAGCGTGCTGCGCTTCCTGACCGCCGGCGAATCCCACGGGAGAGCCCTCGTCGTCGTGGTCGAGGGCGTGCCCGCCGGGCTCGAGGTGGCGGTCGACGACATCACCGGCGAACTGGCCCGGCGCCGCCTCGGCTACGGCCGGGGGCCGCGCATGCGCTTCGAGCAGGACGAGCTCACCCTCGTGGGCGGCGTCCGCCACGGTCGCACCCTCGGCTCGCCCATCGCCATCGAGATCGCCAACACGGAGTGGGAGCGCAACCCCGACAAGTGGGGCAAGGAACTGTCGCCCCACGCCGCCGACGGGCCGACCGCCGCCCCGCTCACCCAGCCCCGGCCCGGCCACGCCGACCTCGCCGGCATGCAGAAGTACGGCTTCACCGACGCCCGCGACGTCCTCGAGCGTGCCTCGGCCCGCGAGACGGCGGCCCGGGTGGCGGCGGGGGCGGTGGCCAAGGTCCTGCTCCGCGCCCTCGGTGTCGAGATCCTGTCGCACGTGCTCCAGCTGGGTTCGGTGCGTTCGATGGACGGCGACCGCCCCGGGCCCGACGACCAGGAGCGCACCGACGCCAGCGAGGTGCGGTGCCTCGATCCCGTGGTCGAGGCGGCGATGGTCGACGAGATCAAGGCCGCCGCCAAGGACGGCGACAGCCTGGGCGGCATCGTCGAGGTCGTGGCCCACGGCGTGCCCGTCGGCCTCGGGAGCCACGTCCACTGGGACCGCAAGCTCGATGCCGCCCTGGCCCGTGCCCTCATGTCGATCCAAGCGGTGAAGGGCGTCGAGATCGGCAACGGCTTCGAGGTCGCCGGCCGGCGGGGGAGCGCCGCCCACGACCCCATCACCTGGGACGCCGCGGCCGGCGCCTACCGCCGCACCAGTGCCCTGGCCGGCGGCATCGAGGGGGGAATGTCCACCGGCGAGGTGCTCGTCGCCCGGGTGGCGATGAAGCCGCTCGCCACCCTGAACCGGCCCGTGCTCGCCACCGTCGACACCGTCACCAAGGCCGAGACGCTCAGCTTCAAGGAGCGTACCGACGTCACCGCGGTGCCCGCCCTCGGCGTCGTGGCTGAGACCATGGTGGCCCTCGTCCTGGCCGACGAGGCCCTCCGCAAGTTCGGCGGCGACTCGATGGCCGAGCTGGAGCGCAACCACCGATCGTTCCTTGCCTCGCTCCGTGACCCCGGCACCTGAGGTGAGCGAGCGTGCGAGCGAACCAGTGTCACTGAGTGGCGCGGTCGTGCTGCTCGGGCTGATGGCCACCGGCAAATCCACCGTCGGCGCCGTGGTCGCCGAACGCCTCGGGTGGCCGCTCCTCGACAGCGACGCGCAGATCTTGGCCCGCACCGGTCGCACCGTGCGCCAACTGGTGGCCGACGGTGGGCCCGAGGCGCACCGTCAGCTCGAGTCCGCGGTCCTGCTCGACGCCCTCGCCCGGCCCGAGCCGGCAGTCGTGGCGGCGGCGGCGGGGGTGGTGCTCGACCCCGTCGTGCTCGAAGCGCTGGCCGACCTCGACGGCACGGTGGTGTGGCTCCGGGCCGACCCCGACATCCTGGCCGAGCGCGTCGCCCATGGCGGCCATCGCCCCCCCATCCCGGGCGACCCCAGTGCCTGGTTGGCGGCGACCCACGCCGCCCGGGCGCCCCGCTACACCGAGGTCGCGGACCTCATCGTCGACGTCGACGACGTGCCCGCCGAGGTCGTCGCCGAGCGCATCATCACGCACGTCGCCGCCGGGGCGGGCCGATGACGACTGGCCACGTGGTGCTGGTCGGGCTCATGGGTGCCGGCAAGACGACCGTCGGTCGCCGGGCAGCCAAGGCCCTGCACCGCCCGTTCGTCGACTGCGACGAGGCGTTCGTGGCCCGCACCGGGCGCACCATTGCCGAGGTGTTCGCCACCGACGGCGAGCCGGGGTTCCGCGCGCTCGAGGCCGAACTGGTGGCCGAGCTGCTGGCGGTCCCCGAACCCATGGTGGTCGCCACCGGCGGTGGCGCCGTGCTGGACCACCGCACGCGCGCTGCGCTCACCGCGCCCGGTGGGCCGCTGGTGGTGTGGTTGCGGGCCGATCCCGCGTTCCTGGCCGGCCGGGCCCAGGAGCGCGCTCACCGCCCCCTCCTGGCCGGAGCAGATGCCGCCGAGGTGCTCGCCCGCCTGGCGGTGGAGCGCCACCCGCTCTACGCCGAGGTCGCCGACGAGGTGCTCGACGTGGCGTCGTTCCACGAGTGGGGCACCCAGCCCAAGAAGGCCATGGCCGCCCGCATCGCCGCGCTGGTCGAGGCCCGCACCGACGACCAGGGGAGTGCGGCGTGATCATCGTCCCCGTCAGCACCGGCGACACCGCCTACGACGTCGTCGTCGGGGCCGGGGTGCGAGCCCGCCTGCCCGACGAGCTGCCCCTCGGGGCCAAGCGGGCCGTCGTCGTCACCCAGCCCGGCATCGGCGTCGAGGTCGACCCCGGCGTGGCCCACGAGCGCCACGAGATCCCCGACGGCGAGGCGCACAAGTCGCTTGCCACCGTCGAGGACCTGTGCCGGCGCTGGAGCCGGTGGGGCCTCACCCGCGACGACGTGGTGATCGCCGTCGGCGGCGGCCTGGTCACCGACATCGTCGGCTTCGCCGCCGCCGTCTACCACCGCGGTGTGGCGGTGGTCCACGTCCCCACCACGCTGCTGGGCATGGTCGACGCCGCCATCGGCGGCAAGACGGGAGTCAACCTGCCCGAGGGAAAGAACCTGGTCGGCGCCTTCTGGCAGCCGGCGGCCGTGCTGTGCGACACCGACGTGCTCGCCACCCTCCCCGAGCGCGAGCGCCGCAGCGGCTTGGGCGAGCTGGCCAAGTACCACTTCCTGACCGACGCCGACCTCGCCGCCCTCCCGCTGGAGGAGCGCATCGCCGCCGCCGTGCGCATCAAGGCCGCCGTCGTCGCCGCCGACGAGCGGGAGTCGACGGCGAACCCCCGGGGCCGGGCGGTGTTGAACTACGGCCACACCCTCGGCCACGCCCTCGAGATCGCCGGCACCCATGGCCTGCGCCACGGCGAGGCCGTCGCGGTTGGCCTCGTCTACGCCGCCGAGCTGGCTCACCGTCTCGGGCGCATCGACGCCGACCGGGTGGCCGCCCACCGCGCCGTGCTCGCCGCCGACGACCTCCCCACCCGGGTCCCGGACGACGTCGCCGACGACGACCTCGTCGCCCTCATGGCCCGCGACAAGAAGGCGGTGTCAGGGCTGACCTTCGTGCTCGACGGTTGCACCGGGGTCGAGGTCGTCGCCGGCGTCGACGAAGCCGACGTGCGCGCTGCTCTGCAGGCGGTCCGGTGACCGCGCTCCCGGTCGTGCTCCTGCTCTCCGGGCCGAACCTGGCCCTGCTCGGCGAGCGCCAGCCCGAGATCTACGGCCGGGGCACCCTGGCCGACCACGTCGCCCGCTTCACCGCCGCCCTCGACGGTGTCGCCACCGTCGACCACGTCCAGGCCGACGGCGAGATCGGACTGATCCAGGCTGTGCACGCCGCCCGGGGGAGGTGCGTCGCGATCGTCGTCAACGCCGCCTCCTGCACCCACCACGCCTGGGGCCTGCACGATGCGCTGGCCGCCTACGACGGTCCCGTCATCGAGGTCCACCTCTCCAACCCCGACGCCCGTGAGCCGTGGCGGCGCACCTCGGTGGTGGCCCCCGTCGCCACCGGCACCATCGCCGGCTTCGGTGCCGGCTCCTACACCCTCGCCGCCCACGCCGTGCGAGACCTGCTCCAGCCATGACAACCGGCAGCTCCGCCTTCGCCGTGCCCGACCTCGACGCCCTGCCCGCCATGGACGTCGCCGCCCGCACGGCGCGCCTGCGGAACGCGATGGGCGATGTCGTTGGCGGGTGCGAGGCGCTGCTGGTGACCGACCTGGTCAACATCCGCTGGCTCACCGGGTTCACCGGATCGGCGGCCCGGCTGCTGGTGCTCCCCGACGAACTGCTCTTCGTCACCGACGGGCGCTACGAGGCGCAGGCGGCCGATCAGCTGGCGGCCGCCGGCGTCGACGCCGTCATCGCCATCGGGCGCACCCAGGCGGCCCAGCGCGAGGTAATCACCACCGCCGCGGTGGGACTGGGCCGCGTCGGCCTCGAAGCCGACGCCGTCACGTGGGCCGACCAGCGCCAGTACGCCACCGACTGGTTCCCCGACGCCGAGCTCGTGCCCACGCAGGCGCTGGCCGCCACCCTGCGCATCGAGAAGGACGACGGTGAGATCGCCCGGGTCGAGGCCGCCGCCGCCATCGCCACCGCCGCCCTCGACCGCATCCGCCACCGCCTGCTGGAACGACCGACCGAGGCCGACTTCGGCCTCGAGCTCGACACCGAGATGCGCCGCCTCGGCGCCACCGGACCGAGCTTCGAGACCATCGTGGCCAGCGGCCCGAACGGGGCCCGCCCCCACCACCGCCCCGGCGGGCGCACGATCACCGAGGGCGACCTGGTGGTGCTCGACTTCGGGGCCCTCGTCGACGGCTACTGCTCCGACATGACCCGCACCGTCGCCGTCGGCGAGCTCTCCGCCACCCAGCGGCGCATGGTCGAGGTGGTCACCGAGGCCCAGCGCGCCGGCGTGGCGGCGATGCGCGCCGGGGTCGGGTGCCGGGCCGTCGACGCCGCCTGCCGTGACGTCATCGCCGCCGCCGGGTGGGGCGACGCCTTCGCCCACGGCACCGGGCACGGGGTCGGCCTGGTCATCCACGAAGACCCGCGGGTCTCGGCGGCGGCGCCCGAGGACGCTACGATCGCCCGCCGCACGATCGTCACCGTGGAGCCCGGGGTGTACCTGCCCGACCATGGCGGCGTGCGCATCGAGGACACCGTCGTGGTCACCGACGACGGTTGCCGACCGCTCACCCACGCCCCGAAGGATCCCGCATGGCCCTCTCGACCAACGACTTCAAGAACGGCATGACCCTCGACCTCCCCGAGGGCCTGTTCCAGGTGGTCGAGTTCCAGCACGTCAAGCCGGGCAAGGGCGGGGCGTTCGTGCGCACCAAGCTCAAGAACGCCCGCACCGGCGCCGTGCTCGACCGCACGTTCCGGGCCGACGAGAAGGTCGAGCAGGCCGTGGTCGACAAGCGGGAGATGGCGTTCCTCTACCGCGACGGCGACGACTACGTGTTCATGGACAACTCGTCCTACGACCAGATGAACGTCGCCTCCTCCGCCCTCGGCGACGCCAACCGGTGGATGATCGAGGGGGCGGTGGCGGTGCTGCAGATGTACAACGGCGAGATCATCGGCACCGAGATCCCGGCCTCGGTCGAGCTCACCGTGACCGAGACCGAGCCCGGCCTGCAGGGCGACCGGGTGTCGGGCGCCAAGAAGCAGGCCACCCTCGAGACGGGCGCGGTCGTGGCCGTCCCCCTCTTCATCAACGAGGGCGAGAAGATCCGGGTCGACACCCGCTCCGGCGACTACATCTCCAAGGCCTGACCCGCACGCGATGGCGCGCGACAGCCCCCATCCGAACACCGAGGCGCGCGAGCGGGCCCTCGAGCTGCTCTACGAGGCCGAGACCAAGGACGTCCACCCTGCCGACATCGTCGCCGGGCTGCCCGTTCCGCCCGCGCCCTACGCCACGGAGCTGGCCGTCGGCGTGGGCGACCACGTCGAGCTCCTCGACCACGTGGTCGCCGCCCGGGCCCGGAGCTGGACGACCGAGCGCATGGCCGCCCTCGACCGCCAGCTGCTGCGCCTCGGCGCCTACGAGCTGCTGTTCCGGCCCGACCAACCCGAGGGCGTGGTCGCCGACGAGGTCGTGCGCCTGGCCAAGCGGTTCTCCACCGACGGCTCGAGCCGGTTCGTCAACGGCCTGCTCGCCGCCGTCATCCCCGACCTGCGCGGCGACGGCGCCCCGTGGGCCGGCGCCGCCGAACCCGCCGGCATCGTCTTCGACGTCGACGGCGTCCTCCGCCACTGGGACAGCGACGAACTTGAGGAGGCTGAGTCGACCCTTGGGCTACCCGCCGGTGCCCTGGCGGCCGTCGCCTTCGAACCTTCGCTGATGCACCGGGTGCTCACCGGCGCCATCACCAACGAGGCGTGGTGCCACGAAGTCGGCAGCGGCGCCGCCGAGGCCCACGGGGTCGAGGCCACCGCCGTCGGAGCCCTCTGGGCCGGGGTGGGCTGGCACGTCGACGGCGAGGTGGTCGACCTGCTCGCCGCGGTACGGGCAGCCGGGCTGGTGCGGCGCACCGCGTTGTTCTCCAACGCCACCGACCGCCTCGAGGCCGACCTCGAGTCGGCGCAGCTCCATGAGGCCACCGACGTGGTGGTCAACTCGGCCCGTCTCGGCCTGGCCAAGCCCGACGTTGAGGCGTACCTGGCCATGGCCGAACAGGTCGGCCTGCCCCCCGGCCAGCTGCTCTTCGTCGACGACCGCCCCGAGAACGTCAGAGGAGCACTCGCCGCGGGTGTGCCCGCCGTGCGCTTCACCGGCGCCGCCCGCCTGCGCCGCACCCT
>JBBJOU010000095.1:0-7514 GCA_037724305.1 Acidimicrobiales bacterium | reverse complement strand
CTGACCGCAACGCCGAACGCGACGAACCGGGTGCCGCCGCCGGCGCCGGAGCGACAGCAGCGACACCCGGTCCGGGGTGTCATCAGGAAGTTCTCGGGCTCAACCCAGGATCAGGGGCCGCCCACCCGTCGGGGGTTGTCGATCTCGTAGCCCTGGTGCGGCGCCGCCAGGTACGGGAACGCAAGGCGGAACCGCAGGTCGTTCTCCTGGACGCCGTCGGTCAGGGGCGTGCCACCGACCGCCGTGAGGGCGGTGTCGACGACATCGTCGCCCACCGCGCGACCGTTGGGCCAGGAGGCGTTCGAGCTCGTGTTGTAGCGCAGCACATCGGCCGGCTGGACCGTGCCCTGGGGCATGTTCACGCCCGGGATGCCGGTCAGGAATATCTGGACGAGGTCGTTGCGGGGCGGGTCGGGCACGTTGATCCCGTACCGGGCCTCGATGAGGCGCGCGAGCTCCGGGTCCTGCACGAGGGGGATGGTGACCCCGCGGGCGTCGGCCGGCTGGCTCAGCACGGCGGCGTCCTGGTGGGGACGGAGGTTGTTGTAGGCGTCCTTCAGCCCGAGGGGGATGACCACCTCGTTGACGAGGGGGTTGCCCAGACGCGACACCTGGACCCAGTTCCCGGAGTTGATCGGCGTGGAGCTGTTGTCGTTGGCGAAGACGCGCGTCGACATGCGGTTGGCGGTCGACCAGACGCCGATGACCGGGTCGCCGGAGTCGGCGAGGAGGTCCGCCGTGGGGATCTCCAGGGCGATCGAGCTGACGTTGTAGCCGGCGAAGGTGTCGACGCCGTCCTCAACCGGCAGCGGGATGGCGTGCAGGTTGTTCAACGGTCGGAGCCCAGTGAGGTCGAAGATAGAGGCGATGTCGGCATAGAAGCCTTCGTCACGCTGGCCGGCGAACACCCGCCCACCGCCGGGGATGGCGCGGACCGCCTGCGACGCCAGGCGCATGTAGTTGGGCGTGGTGCGGGGGCCGACGTTGGAGGGCGGGGAGCGCAGCCCGGTGGCGACAGTGGTGCGCCCGCCGTTCTCGACGCGGGTGATCGAGTAGGTCTGGGGGCGGTTCCAGTCGGGGTCGGTGAGGTCGTCGATCGGGCCGGTGGCGTATTGGAACGTGTTCGGGTTCCGCAGGCCGGTGGTGAAGCGGAACTCGTAGGTGATGTCGGCGAACGCGTCGGCGTTGTTGTCGATGTTGATGTCGTAGCGGACGTCGTCAGAGAAGCGGAAGTAGTTGGGGCCCCCGCCGGGCTCCTGGAACCCCTGGAAGTTCGAGATCAGCGAGGTGAAGCCGTCGCGCCCGGAGAAGGCGTAGACGTCGGTGTTGTCCGCCGTCGGGTCCTCGGTGATGAGCGGCGCCTCGCGGTGGCTGGAGCTCTGGGCTGGGGCGACCAGGCCGATGGCGAGGGCGCCCGAGAGCCCGACGGCGGCGGCGATGACCTTGCCGGAGGGCCGTCGAGGGTTGATGTGCTTCATGCACTGACCTTTCTGTTGATGGTTGTACGGGTGTGGATGGAGGAGAGAAGTCATGCGGGCAGGACCCCGACGACGATCCAGGACTCGCCGACCGGTGCGAGCACGGCGCGGAGGGGCACTGGCCCGTCGACGTCGACCACCCGTGCCCAGGTCGTGGCCGGCCCCCCGAGGCCTCGGCCGAAGGCGGTGAGGAAGGGCGCGGCGTCGATCTCGGGGAGCGGCCCGGGCTCGCCCACGGCGGGCGGCGACGAGTCACAGAGGGCGTCGGCGGGATCGGAGACGCCGAGGAGGGGGACGAACTGCTCCGGCGGGTCCTCGTCGCAGTCGGCCCGTGCCGCCGCCCACGCCTGCGCCGCCGGGACGACGCCGTCGTCGCTCGGGTACAGCGCTTCGATGGTGCTCCCGGCCAGGACCACGCCCCACTGGCCGTCAGGGCCCATGTCCACCGCCCAGGTGGCCCGGGCCCGGCTGGGGACGAGGCCGACGACCTGGTCGAGGCTGGGCTCGAGCTCGACGACGGCGATGACCTCAGCAGGGGTGGCGGTGGCGTCGACGGTCTCGATCGTGTAGCCGAGAACCGGTGCCAGCAACTCGGCGTGCACCGACTCCCACCCCGCCGGGCTGGCGAACTCAGCGCGGTCCTCCGGACTGAGGAACGTGTACGAGGTCGCGAGGTCGCCGGCCTGCTCGGCATCGAGGAACCCGGTCACGGCGGCCTCGGCACTGGTGGCGGCGGCGCCAGTGCCGGGGTCGGCGGCGCCGTCGACCGGCGGCTCCACGTCCTCGGGCGATGTGGGGATCGCGGAGGTGGCGCTGCTCTCGGACCTGTCGCTCGAGGTGCTGTCGTCCGCGCCCGTCAGCGCGTTGGTGGCCAGGACACCGACGCCGATGCCGGCAGCGGCGACCAGCACGGTGACGGCCAGTCGCCGCCCCCGCCCCGCCCGTGCTGTGGGCTCAGCCTCGCCGTTGTCGGCCATCCGTGGCACCCCAGCTCTCCGAACACCCGACGTCGTCGTCGGGCGCTCAGGCGAAACTACGTGGTCGGCAGTGTGATTGGATCATCCGAAACCATGAAATTTGCCGCTAATACCCCTACCGGCAACCGGAGCCGGCGTCGATCGCTCGTCGGTGTGGCTGTGGTGGCGGTGTTGGCGGGTGGCCTCGTCACCCGTTTCGTGACCGCCTCGTCCGAGCCCGCTTCTGAGGCGGTGCCGGTCGCCCAAGCGCCCGGGGAGCAGATCGCCACCCTCGAGCGGCGGGTCGCCACGAACCCCGCCGACCTCGAGGGCTGGCAGGGTCTGGCCTCGGCCTACCTGGCCCGGGCGGCGGCGACGGCCGACCCGGCCGACTACGCACTGGCCGAGGCCGCCATCGAGACCGCCGACGAGCTCCGACCAGGCGACCCGGTGACGACGGCGACCCGCGGGCAGTTGGCGCTGAGCCTCCACGAGTTCGCCGATGCCCTCGAGCTGGGCCAGCGAGCCCGGTCCGAGCTCCCCGACAACCCGGCCGTGCTGGCCGTGGTGGTCGACGCCGAGGTCGAGCTCGGTCGTTACGACGAGGCCGCCGCCACCCTGCAGACACTCCTCGACCGGCGACCGGCGCTCCCCGCCTTGGCTCGCGTCTCGTACCTCCGTCAGCTCCACGGGGATCTCCCGGGTGCGACCACCGCCATGAGCCAGGCCGCCGCGGCCGGGACAGGATCGGCGTTCGACGAGGCGGTGGTCACCTCGTTGCTCGGCGATCTGCACCGACGGGCGGGCGACCTCGACGCCGCCGCCGCCGCCTACGGCCGAGCGCTCGACGACGCCCCCGAACTGGTCTCCGCCGTGGTCGGCGCCGCCTGGGTGCAGGCAGCCGAGGGCGACGTCGACGGCGCGGTGGCCGCCGTCGAGGCACAGGTTGACCGCTTCCCCGCCCTGGCGGCGGTGTTGTTCCTGGCCGATCTCCAGCGGGCCGACGGCGCCGCCGCCGACGCCGCCGACGCCGCCGAGCTGGTGCGGGCCATCGCTGCCCTGCAAGAGGAGGCCGGACAGGTCGTCGACCTGGAGATGGCCCTCTTCGAGGCCGACGAGGGCACCGATCCCGATCGCGCCGTGGAGCTCGCCGAGCGGGCCTACGGCGCCCGCCCCGACAACATCTTCGTGGCCGACGCGCTGGCCTGGGCCCGGTTCCGGGCCGGCGACCCGGCGGCGGCCCGCCCGTTGGTCGACGAGGCGCTCCGCCTCGGGAGCACCGAACCGTTGATCCGCTATCACGCCGCCGAGATCACCGCCGCTCTGGGCGACACGGCAGCGGCGACCGAGCACGTCCGCCTGGCGCTGGTCGACCCGTGGTCGTCGTTCCGCCACCACGACCGCCTTCTCGCCCTCGCCGGCGAGCTCGGCGTGGCGCCGTCCGTCGTCGGCTCATGACCACCACCCGGGTGCCGCGGCGCGTGGCCACCCGACTCGGGCTCGGCCTGCTGGTGGTCGCGGCGGCCGTCCTGACCGGCCCGGCGCCCGCCGGCGCCCACCCGCTCGGCAACGTGAGCGTCAACCACTACGCCGGCATCCGGGTCGGCGTCGAACGCACGACCGTCGATTACGTCCTCGACCTGGCCGAGCTGCCGACGGTGCGGGAGCGCCAGACCATCGACACCGATGGCGACGGGGCACTGGGCGGTGCCGAATCGGCGGCGTTCGTCGCCGAGCGGTGCGCCGAGCTCGCGGCCGGCGTCGAGTTGCGGGTCGGCGACGAGGCGACCGGCCTCGACGTCGACGGGGGCGAGGCAGCGTTGCTTCCAGGGGCGGCCGGGCTCTCCGTCCTTCGCCTGGAGTGTCGCCTCTCGGCTCCGGTGGGAGCGGCCGAGGACGGAACCCAGGTCGAGTTGGAGGACACCAACGAGGGTGGGCGCACGGGGTGGCGCGAGGTCACCGCCGTGGGGGATGGCACCACCCTGGTCGAGTCCGACGTGGCTACCGAGTCGGTGTCCGAGCGGCTGTCGGCCTATCCCGAGGGCGTCCCCCTGCTCGCCGTGCGCTCGGCGAGCCTGGTGGTCGATCCCGGTGGTACGGCGGCGCCCGCGGCGTCCGTCTTCGGTGCTCAGGTGTCGGCGGCGACGGACACCTTCACCTCGCTTATCGCCTCCGACAAGGTGACGGTGCCCTTCGTCGCCCTCGCCCTCGTGGTGGCGACGGCCTTCGGGGCGGTCCACGCCCTCTCCCCGGGGCACGGCAAGACCATCATCGCCGCCTACCTCATCGGCCAGAGCGCCGACCGTCGCATGGCGCTCATCCTCGGCTTGACGGTGGCGGTCACCCACACGGTGAGCGTCCTCGCCTTTGGCGCCCTGCTCTGGGTCACCGAGGCGATCGCGCCGGAGGAGCTCTACCCCGCATTCGGCCTGCTGAGCGGCCTGCTGTTCGTCGCGCTCGGTGTCGTCCTGTTGCGCCAGGTTCGCCAGCGACGGGCGCGGGGCGGCGGCTCGCTCTTCCTCCCGGCGGTCGCCGGTGAGACGGCCTCTGACCGTGACCATCGCATGACTGCGCCCGTGCTCCAGAGGGTGGGGGCCGAGGCCCTTCCCCCCGACGTACCGGCTTCGACCCACACCCACGAGCACGGCGCCCACCCCCACACCCTCGACGCCCACGGCCACGATCACGGTCCCCACAGCCGCCACAGCCACAGCCACGACGACGACCACCCCCACGGCCACGATCACGGTCCCCACAGCCACGGCGACGACCACGTCCACGCCCATGAGCACGGCCACGACCACGATCACCGTCACGCCCCCGGAGAATGGCATGACCACAGCCACGTCGACCTGGACGCGGTGGCGGCCGGGGCGATCGGGTGGCGCCAGGTCGTCCTGCCCGGGCTCGCCGGCGGCCTCGTGCCCTCACCGTCGGCGCTCCTGGTGTTCCTCGGTGGCCTGGCCCTCGGTCGGGCCTGGTTCGGCATCGGGCTGGTACTCGGCTACGGCGTCGGCATCGCCCTCACCCTCGTCACTGCCGGATGGTTGCTGTCCCGGGCCGGCGGGGCGCTGCGGGCACGCGCCGGGGGCTGGCCCCTGGCCCGCCGGCTCGTCGGCGTGCTGCCCACCGTCACCGCCGTGCTGGTGATCCTCGGTGGGCTCCACCTCGCCTTCCGGGCCGTCGTCAGCTGACCAGCGGCGCCGTGGGGCAGGATGGTCCGCCCCGGCCGTCGGCGACCGGGACCCGAGCCCAGGAGCGACCATGAGCGACGTCCACAGCCACGAGCACGACCACGACGGCGCTGTCCACGCTCACCCGCATCGCGAGCACGATCACGAGCACGTCGAGCACAGCCACGAGCACGACCACGACGGCACCCCCCATGAACACCCGCACCCCCATGAGGTCGGCCTCGACGACCAGCACGACCACGACCACTGAGTCGCGGCGCCGCTCAGGCGGAGGCGGGAGCGGTCACCGCGCAGGTCGCGCACGACCCACCGAGCGTCGAGGCCGACGGGCGCAGCGAGAACCCGTGCTCCGCACGGACCCGAGCGGCGACGGCGTCGAGCAGGTCCCCGGGCGCTTCGGTGACCGAGCCGCACTGCCCGCAGACGAGATGGTGGTGCGGCCGGTGCGACAGGTGGAACACCGTTGCCCCTGGCCCGAGCTGTACCCGCTCCACGACGTCGAGCTCCAGGAGACGGTCGAGCGTCCGGTACACGGTGCTCTCGTAGAAGTCGGGATCGTCGGCGCGGACGGCGGCGACGATCTCGGGTGCGGTCATGTGGTGGCTCGGGTTCGCCACCATGGCCTCGATCACGATGCGGCGCGACCGCGTCACTCGCCCCCCCTGGAGGCGAAGCCGTTCGAGGATCGATCGCGCTCGTTCGTCAGCCATTCGCCCGCAGCGTAGGGCCGGACAAGTCGCGTCCGCTGCTGCTCGAACCACGCAAACGCCAGCATCTCGCAGTAACGTCGGGCCCGGTGCCGTCCACCCGCGTTTCCTGCCTCGCCATCGCCTCGGCGCTCCTCGTCGCAGCCTGTGGCGCCGACGCCGCCGACGACACCGCGGCCGGAGACGACGCCGGTGGGGACGAGCGGCTGCAGGTCGCGACCACCGTCGCCCCCATCACCAGCATCGTGGCCACCATCGTCGGCGACCGTGCCGACATCGCGGGCATCGTCCCGGAGGGGACGAACTCCCACACCTTCGAGCCGAGGCCGAGCGTGGCCGAACTGCTGTCGGGGGTCGACGTCGTCTACCTGAACGGGCTCGTCCTGGAGGAGCCCACCCGGGAGCTCGCCGAGGCGAACCTGCGGGCGGACGCGGAGATCGTCGAGCTAGGCGAGCTGACGATCTCCGAGGACGAGTACATCTATGACTTCTCGTTCCCGGAGGAAGCGGGTACGCCGAACCCGCACCTGTGGACGGACCCGACGCTTGCGCTGCGCTACGCCGAGATCATCCGTGACGACATGTCCGAGCGCGACCCCTCCAATGCCGAGTACTACGCCGACAACTACGGCGCCTTCGCCGAGGTGATCGACGACCTCGACGGCGCCATGCGTACATCGTTCGAGACCATCCCCGAGCGCAAGCTGCTGACCTACCACGACGCCTACGCCTACTTCGCCGAGACCTACGACTGGGAGGTCATCGGCGCCATCCAGGTCTCTGACTTCGAGGACCCGACCCCGAGCGAGGTGGCCGACCTGATCGAGCAGGTCGAGGCTGAGGGCGTGCCCGCCATCTTCGGCTCGGAGGTGTTCCCCAGCCCGGTGCTGGAGCAGATCGGCCGGGAGGCCGGGGTCGAGTACGTCGACGTGCTCCGCGACGACGACCTGCCCGGCGAGCCGGGCGAGGAGGAACACTCGTGGCTCGGGCTGATGCTCTTCGACTTCATCACCATGACCGAGGCCCTCGGCGGCGACGCGACCGCGCTCGAGGCCGTCGAGGTGCGCACCGTCGTCCCCGACGAGGCGACGTACCCCCAATGACCGAGCGCAGCGAGGGAATGCCGGGCGCGCGAGCGCCAGCGAGCCGCACGGCTGATGGGGTCCGGGGGCGCAGCCC